>CALMCS010000402.1 GCA_937862875.1 uncultured Comamonadaceae bacterium | reverse complement strand
ACAAAAAAGCAGGGCGAGGCGGGCCTCAATGATGCAATGGACGGATATTAGGCGGACTCAGCTCCCGCGTTCCGCTACTTGCACGCAATACAGCTTTACGTTTGGGGCAGCTTATTGCGCTGCCCCGTGCAGGTTTTACTGCTTACTGACTCGATCAATTAATTACTTATTTAGGCAGCGTACGGGTCAGCGAAACCGAGCTCTTCCATGATGTCGGTTTCATACGACTCCATTTCCTCGGCGTCTTCGGTGCTGGTTTCGTGGTCCCAGCCCTGGGCGTGCAGCGCGCCGTGCACCAAGAGGTGCGCGTAGTGCTCTTCAAGGGACTTGTTCTGTTCCTTGGCTTCGCGCTCGACCACCGGGGCGCACAGCACGAGGTCGGCCATCACCGTGGGTTCCTGCTGGTAGTCGAAGGTCAGCACGTTGGTCGCGTAGTCCTTCTTGCGGAATTCGCGATTCAGGTTCTGGCCTTCTTCGGTACCGACGATCCGCACGGTGATTTCCGCGTCGACCGCCAGTGCGTGGCGAATCCAGCGCGTGACCTTGCTGCGCGTGAGTACCGCGCGGTGCTCGGCAACGCCGTCGAATTGGCCGAACTGCAGCGACAGAGTAAGTTGGTTGAGTGCCATGGCTATTCCGTAGAGTCAGTTAGGCGCGCGTGCTGGTTTTGCGCTGCGCGTCGTAGGCATCCACGATGCGTGCCACGAGCGGGTGGCGCACCACGTCGGCCGTGGTGAAACGTGTCACGGCAATGCCCTTGACGCGCTTGAGCACGCGTTCCGCGTCCACCAGACCGCTCAACGAACCCTTGGGCAGGTCGACCTGGCTGATGTCGCCGGTCACCACCGCCTTGGCACCAAAGCCGAGACGCGTGAGGAACATCTTCATCTGTTCGGGCGTGGTGTTCTGCGCTTCGTCGAGGATCACGAACGCGTTGTTCAGCGTGCGGCCGCGCATGAAAGCGAGCGGCGCGATTTCGAGCTGGTTGCGTTCAAAGGCCTTCTGGACCTTTTCAACGCCCATCAGATCGTAGAGCGCGTCGTACAGCGGGCGCAGATACGGGTCGACCTTCTGCGCCAGATCGCCGGGCAGAAATCCGAGGCGTTCGCCCGCTTCCACGGCCGGGCGCGTCAACACGATGCGCTGCACGTTGCTGCGCTCGAGGGCATCCACCGCACAGGCCACGGCGAGATACGTCTTGCCGGTGCCGGCAGGGCCGATGCCGAACGTGATGTCGTGCGAAGCGATGTTTTCCAGATACGTGTTCTGCGTGGGCGTGCGCGCGCGCAGGTCCGCTCGGCGGGTGTTGAGCGTGATCGTGGTGTCGGGGTCGCCCTTCTCCAGCATCTCGCTGTCCCCGGCGAGCATCAGCTGCAGGTGGTCTTCCTTGATCGGACGATCCGCGATTTCATACAGAGCCTGCAGCAGTTCCATGCCCAGAGTGGCCTTGGCCTTGGGGCCGTCCACTTTGAATTGTTCATGGCGATGGGCGATCTTGACCGACAGAGCGGCCTCGATGGTGCGCAGGTGGGAATCCGCTGGTCCGCACAGGTGCGTCAGACGGGTGTTATTGAGAGGGGTAAAGGTGTGGCGCAGGATCACGCGGATAATTTGGTTATTGACGCCGCAAATTCGCGGCAAAGGATTCCAATGATAGGCAAATTGACGGGCACCCTGCTCGAGAAGAACCCTCCTGAGGTTCTGGTGGACTGCAATGGTGTGGGCTACGAGGTGCAGGTACCCATGAGTACGTTCTACAACTTGCCTGCCGTCGGCGAGCGCGTGGCGCTGCTCACGCAGTTCATTGTGCGCGAGGACGCTCAATTGCTGTACGGCTTTGGATCGACGGACGAGCGCCAGACGTTTCGCGAGTTGATCAAGATCTCGGGCGTCGGTCCGCGCACCGCACTGTCGATTCTCTCAGGCATGGGCGTTGCTGACTTGGCGCAGGCTATTACGCTGCAGGAAGCAGGGCGACTGGTGAAGGTTCCGGGCATCGGCAAGAAGACCGCCGAACGCCTGCTGCTGGAGCTCAAAGGCAAGCTGGGCGCGGATATCGGCCTCAAGGCGCATGCCGTCAACGACGCGCAGGCGGACATTCTGCAAGCGCTGCTGGCACTGGGCTACAACGACAAGGAAGCGGCGCTGGCGCTCAAGGCCTTGCCTGCGGACATCGGCGTGAGTGACGGCATCAAGACGGCGTTGAAGGCGTTGGCCCGGTAATCAAACGCCAGAAGGCGCGTTCGGCCCAGGCCTTCGCCACACCCGAATCACGGCTTTTTCGTGAAATCACGATGTTTCGCTGATGCTTCTTTCTGCATCTTTACAAAGCGACCCCACATGACCGCACTGTGACAAGGCGGTCTGCGGGGCCGTGCGCGCTCGATGGCAAATGCCAGGTTTTTCGCCCATTTCTTGCTCGGAGCGACAGATTGGCCATGGTTTTGCTGGGAATCTTTGCTTTTACGGGCACCAATCGTCACTTCTGTTGATGAGCGAGCAGGTCAGTTGTCACTGAGGTAGCGCAATGCCATTGGGTTGAGAAAAACCAATTCCTGCGACAAATCAAATTCATGTTGAATAATCGGCTATCGCGAAGGAGCAAATGATGGCTATTCAACAGAAAACTTGGTTGCTGGTAGGTGGTTTGGCTTTGGTGGTTGCGGGCTGCGGAGGCGGCAGCAGCAGCTCCAGTGGCGACGGTGGCACCACGCCTACCGATCCCACCACGCCGGTCACACCGACTCAACCCAATTTGTCGGAACGCATCGAGCCATTCGATACCTTGGCCAAAAGCACCGAGGCGAGCGCAGCATCGTCTGCGCAATCGGCAAGCGGCGGCGCGTTGTATGGACAGGCGGCCAAGCCCTCCATTCGCACCGTGTCGTTGGGCGCGCCAGCGGCGTCGCTGCTGCAGAAGTCGACAGCCACCGCCACTGGCAATCTCGAAAAGGCCGCTGAGGCGGTGCAGATTGGTGCCAAGCGCGATGTCGCGGCCACCGCGACGGTTGCGGGCCTGCAGTCTCAGTTGAATTGGCAGCCCGGCAGCGGCGGCACGCAGCTGGCGGCGATTGCATTTGATTCGGCCACCGCTCAGGGCGTGCGCCTTGGCGTGTGGGTCAAGAGCCTGCCTGCGGGCGCGGTGCTGCGGTTCTATGGTGCATCCGGCGGCGAGGCGGTGCAGGTGACCAGCGCTGAGCTGGAGGCCCAGGCCGCACAGCTGCGCCAGAGCGGCGCCGATGACCAGACCGTTCACACCTATTGGAGCCCCGACTTCGGCGGCACGCAAACCGTGCTGGAAATCCAGGTCCCCGCGGGAGCCGATGTGCAGCAGGTGCAGGTCGCTGTTCCACGCCTCTCGCACTTCACGCAAAGCGCCGCTCAGGCGCAGAAGTCGGTGGATGAGAAGGCCGGCTCGGGAAGCTGCAATGTTGACCTCATGTGCCAGCCCGACTACCTCGCGCAGGGCCGATCGGTGGCGCGCATGACGTACACCAGAGAAGACGGCCTCTCCTATCTGTGCACCGGTACGCTGTTGAATGATGCGACGTCCAGCAAGACGCCGTACTTCCTGACGGCGAATCACTGTGTGTCGACCCAGGCGCAGGCCTCCACCCTGATCACGGACTGGTTCTACCATTCCGCGTCCTGTGGTTCGTCGACTGTGTCCACAGACACCCGTCGCCTCACCAAGGGCTCCACGCTGTTGTACAGCACGGCGAGTACCGACACATCCTTTGTGCAGCTCAACGAAGCGCCGCCTGCCGGCGTGGTGTACGCGGGCTCGTATTTCGGTGCCGCACTGAGTGCCGGATCGGGCATTGCGGGCGTGCACCATCCCAGCGGTGATATGGAGAAATTGAGTGTCGGAACGCTGAAAGGCTACGGCCAGTGCGGCAATGGAACCTGCCTCGACACCGACGTATCGAGCGGCACGTTCTATGGCGTGAACTGGCAGCAAGGCACAACCGAGGGCGGCAGCAGCGGCTCGGCACTGTTCTACAGCATCGGCTCGCAGCGTTATGTGTCGGGACAGTTGTACGGCGGTAACGCGTCGTGCCGTGAGCCCAACGGCACCGACTACTACGGCCGATTCGATGTTTCGTACAAGGCCAAGATCAAGCAATGGCTGAACCCATGATCGCCGTTTAAGCACGCAGCAGCACCATCCCCATGCACAAAGCCCGGACGCCCTCCAGCATCCGGGCTTTGCTCGTCTGGGGATCTGGCGTCACATTGTTTGGCTATCGTTGATATAAACTTATTAGCTAATTCTGATAATTGAGGAAATTCCGTGTCGACCCAATGGATTACCAAACTGCGCTCAATGAGCGACTTGATAGGCAGTGCACCTTGGCTGCGGACGGTGGCGACCACTGCGGTCCTCGCCGCGGGTTCGGCCGCGGTTCAGGCCGGAGCCTTTCCTGCCTGGACTCCAGACACGGCAGGTGACCGCGTCGGTGCCTATGTACAGCCCGCCGGCACGGTCGAAGAATTTGTGAAGCCCAAGCGCGCCATGGCGGTTCGCATCGAGCCGACCGTGGTCGATCTGGGCGAGTGGAGCGGCGAGAAGGACCTGCCGCTTCAGCCTGATGGCGTCCTGCAAGTGGGTGCCAAGCGCAGCAGCGTGGCCACCACCAATGCCGCGCAGATGAATGCCCAATTGCACTGGCAGCCTTCGGCCAACGGCGGACAGGTGGCGGCGCTGAGCTTTGTGTCGAAGGGCGCTTATGGTCTGCGTCTGGGCGTTCAGATCGATCAGCTGCCCGGCAGCGCGCTCATGCGTGTGTTCTCCCAGGATCAGCGCGACAACGCCTTCGAGATCGCGGGCCAACGCATCCAGCAATCGCTGGAAACCAATCGACTCGCAGGCGACACCACCGCCGCAGGCCGCACCTGGTGGACGCCCGGTTCGGACGGCGATGAGCTGACGCTGGAAATCGAGATTCCACCTGGCACGCCGACCAGTGCGGTACAGATTTCGATTCCGTCGATCCTGCACGTCTACCAGAACCTGTCCCTGCCCATCGCGGGCGAAGATGACGCCCCGACCAAGATCGGCGAGGCCATGTATTGCCAGCAGGATGCGACCTGCTTTGAGCAGTTCGCGCAGCAGCGCAACGCCGTGGCGCGCATGATCTTCGTGACGCCACAAGGCGGCTTTCTGTGCACCGGCACGCTGGTCAACGACAAGGCCAGCAGCGGCACGCCGCATTTTCTGACCGCCAACCACTGCATCAACACGCAGACCGTTGCGTCCACTCTGCAAACCTTCTGGTTCTACCGCTCGCCCAGCTGCAACGCCAAGACCCTGTCGTCGGCCAGCAAGACGCTGCAGAACGGAGCGACGCTGCTGTACAGCACCACATCGCCCGATATCACCCTGCTGCGCCTGAACGATTCGCCCCCCGCCGGCGCCGTGTTCTCGGGTTGGGATGCCGGCAGCCAAACCCGCAGCGCGACCGCCATCGGCATTCACCATCCCCGCGGCGATCTGCTCAAGCTCAGCACCGGTGTCATCGATGGCGGGACCAACTGCGTCATGGACAGCGCAGGTGGTGTGACCTGCACCTCCGACAGTGCTACCTCCATGAACGGCACCTACTACCGCGTGAAGTGGTCGCAGGGCACGACCGAAGGCGGCAGCAGCGGCTCCGGCCTGTTCGTGGGCGGCTTGCTCACGGGCGTGCTGTCGAGCGGAACCGGTGAATGTCTGGCCAATCGGGCGTACACCAACTACGCGCGCCTGGATGTCAGCTACCCCGCCCTGCAGAAGTGGCTGGCCGCCACACCGGTGGTGGATCCCAATCCGACCCCCGGCAGCGGACGCTCCGCCGTCTATCGCTTCTTCAACACCAAGTCCGGTGCGCATTTCTACACGATCAGCGCCTCGGAGCGCGATTACGTGATCGCCACGTACCGTGAGTTCCAGTACGAAAACGTGGCCTTCTACGCGTACGACAAGACCACCACCGGCATGAACGCGGTGTTCCGCTTCTACAACTCGAAGACTGGCGCGCACTTCTACACGATCAGCGCACCCGAACGCGACTACGTGATCTCGGATTTCGCGGACTTCCGTTACGAGGGCCCAGTCTGGTACGCCCAGCCGGGCGCCGGCAATGGAGCCACTCCGATCTACCGCTTCTACAACAACCGCACCGGCGCGCATTTCTACACCGTGAGCGCCTCGGAACGTGATTTTGTGATCAGCAACTACAAAGACTTCAAATACGAAAGCATTGCGTATTACGTGTGGACGACACCGTAAAGCGCGTTCGGATAGAACGTTTCAAGAAACCCGGCAGTTGCACTGCCGGGTTTTTTT
>CALMCS010000401.1 GCA_937862875.1 uncultured Comamonadaceae bacterium | reverse complement strand
CCGCTACGTCGGCCGCACCTTCATCATGCCGGGCCAATCGACCCGCAAGAAGTCGGTTCGCCAGAAGCTCAATGCCATCGGCAGCGAGTTCAAGGGCCGCCGCGTGTTGCTGGTCGATGACTCCATCGTCCGCGGCACCACCTCCAAGGAAATCGTGCAGATGGCGCGTGACGCCGGCGCGGTGAAGGTGTACCTGGCTTCGGCCGCGCCTCCAGTGCGTTACCCGAACGTGTACGGCATCGACATGCCCACCAAGACCGAGCTGGTCGCACATGACCGCACGGTGGAAGAGATTCGCCAGGTCATCGGCTGCGACGCGCTGATCTATCAGGACGTGAATGCGATGAAGCAGACCGTCGGCAAGATCAACCCGGCAGTGCAGGGCTTCGAGGCATCGTGCTTCGACGGCGAGTACATCACCGGCGACATCTCCGAGGGCGACATCAACGCCATCAACGAAGGTCGCAACGACGCCGTTGAAGACGATGAGGATGCTCAACTCTCCTGAGTCGACTCGCGCGTAAGCTCGCTGCCAGCTCGTCAACAATCAAAGGAAAGTGCGCCGTTCGGGTGATGGCGCACGGCCGTCAGTGACTGCCATTGGCGGTTCTGAAAATCGTGAAGGAAATATCGTGACCGACAGAACATTGCCGCAAGGCCTGCATCCAGATACGCTCGCCGTACGCGAAGCGATCGACCGCAGCCAGTGGGGCGAGCACAGCGAGGCGCTGTACCTGACCAGCAGCTTCGTGCAACCGGACTGCGCCACCGCCGCGCGCCGCTTCGCCAACGAAGAAGTCGGCTATACCTATAGCCGCACCAGCAACCCGACGGTCACGAGCTTCGAAAAGCGTCTCGCCGCCATGGAAGGCACCGAATGTGCCGTGGCGACCAGCACCGGCATGGCCGCCATCCTGCTGGTCGCGCTGACCGCGTTGAAGACGGGCGATCACGTGATCTGCTCGCTCTCCATGTTCGGCTCGACCATCAAGCTGCTCGGCAGCGAAATGGCCCGCTTCGGGATTGAAACCACCTTCGTCTCGCAGACCGATCTGAAGGCCTGGGAAGACGCGATCCGCCCGAACACGCGCATGCTGTTCGCCGAAACGCCGACCAACCCACTGACCGACCTGTGCGACATCGCCGCGCTGGCCAAGCTGGCGCACGCCCATGGCGCGCTGCTGGCGGTCGACAACAGTTTCGCCTCGCCCGTGTTGCAGCAACCCGCCAAGCTGGGTGCCGATCTGGTGGTCCATTCCGGCACCAAGCTGCTCGACGGCCAGGGCCGCGTGATGGCCGGTGCCGTGTGCGGCACGGTTGCGCTGGTCGACAAGGTGATGGGCACGTTCCTGCGCTGCGGTGGTCTGAACCTCGCACCGTTCAACGCCTGGGTGGTCCTCAAGGGACTCGAGACCCTGTCGCTGCGCGTGAAGGCCGAAAGCGCCGCCGCGCTTGAGCTGGCCACGTGGCTGGAAACCCATCCCAAGGTCGCTCGCGTGTATTACCCCGGCCTCAAGAGCCATCCCCAGCACGAGTTGGCCATGCGCCAGCAAAACGGCATGGGTGGTTCGGTGCTGGCGTTCGACGTGGTCGGGCAGGGCGCGGAAGAACTGCGTGCCAACGCCTTCCACGTGGCCGACAGCACCCGCGTGTGCAGCATCACCGCCAATCTGGGCGACGTGAAAACCACCATCACCCATCCCGCAAGCACCTCGCACGGTCGCCTGACCGAAGCGCAGCGCCAGGCCGCCGGCCTCGGCCAAGGACTGCTGCGCGTTTCCGTGGGTCTTGAGTACCTTGACGATATCAAGGCTGATCTTTCCCGCGGACTGGACACATTGAAATGACACAACAAAAAATTCGCACCCGTTTCGCCCCATCGCCCACCGGCTTCATTCACCTGGGCAACATCCGCTCGGCGCTGTACCCATGGGCATTTGCACGCGCCAATGAGGGCGACTTCATCCTGCGCATCGAAGACACCGACGTGGAGCGTTCCACCCAGGCGTCGGTCGATGTGATCATCGAAGGCATGGAGTGGTTGCAACTCGACCACGACGAAGGCCCGTTCTACCAAATGCAGCGCATGGATCGCTACAAGGAAGTGCTGGCGGGTCTGCAGGCCAAGGGCTTTGTCTATCCTTGCTATATGAGCATGGAAGAGTTGGACGCACTGCGCGAGACGCAGATGGCCAACAAGGAGAAGCCGCGCTACGACGGCACCTGGCGTCCAGAGCCGGGTAAAGTGCTGCCCGCTATTCCTGAAGGCGTGAAGCCCGTTCTGCGTTTCAAGACACCGCAAGACGGCGTGGTCGCATGGGAAGACAAGTGCAAGGGCCGCATCGAATTCCAGAACTCCGAACTCGACGATCTGGTGATCGCGCGTCCGGACGGCACACCGACCTATAACTTCTGCGTGTGCGTGGACGATATGGACATGACCATCACCCACGTCATTCGTGGCGATGATCACGTCAACAACACACCGCGCCAGATCCACATCTTCGAAGCACTGGGTACTCCGATCCCTGTGTTTGCCCACCTGCCCACCGTGCTCAACGAGCAGGGCGAGAAGATGAGCAAGCGCAACGGTGCCAAGGCTGTGACTGCCTACCGTGAC
>CALMCS010000400.1 GCA_937862875.1 uncultured Comamonadaceae bacterium | reverse complement strand
AAGCTTGAACTCCGGTCCAAAGGAAAGCCTTCGTACCCATTGACGAGTCGAGAGTAGGCGTGGCGCAATGCACGCCAATGGGCTTTTCGCGAAGCTCGCCAACGGGCCTAGGAAAACTCTGCAAAACCCTCGTGACCACGAATTTCCGAGAAGTTGAATCATCGGGAAGATAACGTCCATGAACCAAACCTTGCTCCCCCTTGATCCACTGCCCAAGAAGACTCGCAAAGAAGTGTTCCTGGAAGAGATGAATCAGGTCGTACCTTGGGCGGAGTTGAGCACCGCATGCGCGAGGTGCGCACCAAGCACTGCAGTGCCATTGACGGTCCGCTCGAAACGTTCGGCGCTGGCCAGCACCACATCGAGTGGCGGCACTTCACCGAAGACCATGCCCGTCATTGCGTCATAGTCTTTTGCCAGCGCATCCCGCATCGCAAGCTTCGGCATCAGCGTGAATCTGCCAGGCACCGCAGTATCAAGCCCCGAGTCGGCACTGCCGAAGAACAGTCTCGCGTGGCGGGCACAGTCGATCGCCAGCGCGTGATTGGTTTGCCATTCAGTGGCCAAAGGGGCCTGCATCAGCAGGTGAACGTCATAGTAGTGGCGCGAGACACGTTGCCCACCGTACCTCAGTTCGCCGCGACGATCATGCCACTGGCGCAGACCGTGCAGGATCATGACCTTGTCCCAGAACGTGCGCTCTGGCTTTACGGTGGTGACATTGGCCACTGTCAGATTCAGGTCGGGCAGATCCCGAGAGACATACGGCGTCACGGAGGCTGCAACATGCGGATCCAGTGCCGATTTGGCACCCGCTTCGATCTTGACGGCTGAGCGAATGTAGTCACCCGTGGTGGACGTGACTGCCGGGTACCAGAACAGCAAACTCTGTCCATCCTTGTCATCGGGGTCGCGCTCCAGCCGAAAACGATCTTCGGGAATGATGGATGCCGCGACCCGAGCCAACTGCGCTGCCAGCGGTCCCCCGACATAGACTTGGCAGGCATCGCGAATCGCGTCGAGGCGTGCACGACGCTTCTTTCCGCTCAATACATCCAGATCCGCAACCTCGACCCCATGCCCCAAATCGTCACGGAACACGGTGATATCAATGTCTTCGGAAAAGCGGGAAATCAAGCCAAAAGCCTTGGAGAGCGATGTCCCGCCCTTGAATAGCAGGCGAGGACCACCAAGCTCCAATCCGTTGAACAGCACATCCAGTGTCCAGCAGACCCAAAAGTCCTTTTCAACGTTCTGGACCGCCGTACCGAGGCGGGTTGCCGCACCAAGAAACAAATCCCGCCGCTCGGCATCGGTAGCGGTGATGACGGTATGGAATGCTGGATTCAACGGACCTCCCTGTTTTTGACCGCGCGCCGTCGCGCGGACAGTGACTTTGGGTCACGAGGTGATTGAGGTGTTGTGTTCGCCGCTGTCTACAGATCGCATCCGGGAAGCTCACGGACCAGACCCTGCATCCACGCCGGCAAGACGTTGAAACCCTCAAGCAGATCCCGACGGATCGTAGCGCCGTGAACAGGATCGGCCAGCACTTTGGTCAACTTGCTTAGAACCAGAGAGCGCTCCGAAGTCAAAGTGTCTTTCATCCAGTACAGCGCCTGTACAACGCGCATGGCCGGACGTCCCGCCCAGTAGAG
>CALMCS010000399.1 GCA_937862875.1 uncultured Comamonadaceae bacterium | reverse complement strand
ATGCGGACGGTGTTCGCGCACATCCTGCCCAATTGTGTTGCGCCCCTGGTGGTGCTCGGAACGTCGATGTTCGGATGGGTGATTCTGTCGGAGAGTGCTCTGAGTTTTCTCGGCCTTGGCGTGCCGCCTCCGGCGCCTACGTGGGGCAACATGCTGGCGTCAGGTCGCCCCTATATTGAATCGGCCGCATGGCTTGGCATTGCGCCCGGCGCGTGCATTGCCCTCACGCTGCTTGGCATCAATCTGTTTGGTGACGCGCTGCGCGATTGGTTTGATCCTCGCATGAACTACCACTGAAATGACAGAAGCTACTACAACACAACCAGGTTGCGCACTGCTTTCCGTTCAGGAATTGACGGTTCACGGGCCGGCCGCAACCCCGCTTCTGGATGGCGTCTCCTTCGAGGTGCAAGTCGGGCAGGTGGTCGCCCTGGTGGGCGAATCGGGCAGCGGAAAAACCATGGCTGGTCGCACCGTGCTTGGGTTGCTGCCGTCGCAAGTACGTCAAAGCGGTGGACGCGTCTGCTTCTTTGGACGCGATCTCGCGGCGCTTTCACCGCAAGAGGTTCGAGCGATGCGCGGCGCAACCATCGGCATGGTGTTTCAGGAACCGATGGTCTCGCTCAACCCGGCGATGACGATTGCCGAGCAACTGTATGAAGGCTTGCTCCTGCACGAGAAGGTGAGCAGAGCCGAGGCACGGGAGCGCTCGATTGCCATGCTGCAATGGGTGCGTATCGCCGACCCCGAACGTTGCCTGGCGTGCTTTCCACACGAGTTTTCAGGCGGCATGCGCCAACGCATCATGCTCGCCTCGGTCATGTTGCTCAAGCCGAAACTATTGATTGCCGATGAGCCGACCACGGCGCTGGATTCACTCAGTCAGCGCGAAGTCATGGAGATCATGGCCGATCTCACCCGTACCGAAGGCACGGCGGTCTTGCTCATCACGCACGATCTGGGCTTGGTGGCTCGCTATGCCCATGAGGTTGTGGTGCTGCAGAAGGGGCGTTTGGTCGAGGCAGGGGCCGTGCGTGATGTATTGACTTCGCCTCGCGAGGCGTACACACGTCGACTCATCGATGCATTGCCCAAGCGCGGTGCGGCACGCGATGCTCGGGTGAAGGAGGGCGCACTCATCGAGGCGCGCGATCTGGTGGTCAGTTTTGCCGGTCATGCCAAAGGCTGGTTTGGCCGCGCCGAGGCGCATCAGGCCGTGCGCGGGGTTTCGCTGTCGATCTGTCCGGGTGAAGTGGTTGCCGTGGTTGGCGGTTCTGGGTCGGGCAAAACAACACTGGGACGGGCAATGATTGGCATGCTGCCCATCGCGGGTGGCGATGTGTGCTTTCGCGGCGTTCCGATCGCAGAGGCCAACGCAAAACAAAAACGCGACTTCAGGCTGGAATGCCAACTCATCTTTCAGGATCCGTATTCCTCACTCGATCCCATGCAGCGGGTGCGCGACATCGTTGCCGAACCGCTGAGGTATCAACAGGGCACCAGCGCACAGGAGCGAGACGCAATTGTCGATGCGTTGTTGGACGAGGTTGGGCTGGTGGGTCTGGGCAATCGCTTTCCGCACGCGCTCTCGGGCGGTCAACGCCAGCGTGTGGCGATTGCACGTGCACTGGTTCGGCAACCCGCATTTGTAGTGGCTGACGAGCCCGTGTCGGCGCTCGATATGACCATTCAAAAGCAGGTGCTGGAACTGCTCAAGCGCATGCAGGCGGATCGGGGCTTTGGTTGCTTGTTCATCACCCACAACCTTGCCGTGGTGTCCGAGATCGCCGACCGGATCATCGTCATGGAAAACGGGCAGATTGTGGAGCAGGGCAGCGTGGAGGATATTTTCGATCGTCCTCAGCAGGCTTACACGCGTGCTTTGCTGCAAGCCGCCACCACCAGCGACTTGCTTGCCCAGCTCAACGCCGCTTGATTGAAGGGCGTGATGCGCCTCAGTCTTCTGGAGCGAACTCGGGCCTGTCGTTGCTTTGGGGTTTGAGCGGCGCGTCGTTCTTGCCTGCTGCGCGCTCCTTGCGCCACTGCTGCTTGCGCTCGGTCCACTCGTTGAGGCGGGCGTGCGCAGTTTTGCTCTCGCGCGCCATGAGCGCATCGCCCGCCAACTGCGCCGACAGTTCGAGCCGGATGCCATTGGGGTCGAAAAAGTAGATGCTCTTGAAGATGTGGTGGTCGGTGATGCCCAGCACCTCCACGCCGTGGGCCTGCAGCCGCGCCTTGGTGTCTGCCAGTTCCTCCACCGTATTCACCCGGAAGGCGATGTGATTGATCCACAGGGGCGTGTTGGGTGAGGGCAGGGCCTTTTCGTCGTCGCCGATGTCGAAAAAGGCGATGAACGAGCCGTCCTGCAGGCGGAAGAAGAAGTGCGTGTAGGGGCAGTACTCGCCCGTGGAGGGCACGTAGTCGCTCTGGATGATGTGATAGAGCGGCAGGCCCAGGATGTCTTCG
>CALMCS010000398.1 GCA_937862875.1 uncultured Comamonadaceae bacterium | reverse complement strand
GGCAAGCAGAAGTCGACTCCGCAGGCGACAACGCCTGGGGCTACATCACCCCCTGCCAGTGGCACGTGACCACCGACCACATCACGATGCTCGACCCGCTCGAGCTGCAACTCACGCCCGATTCCTCGCGCGCCCTGATGGCGATCTTCGCGCCCTGGTTTGCGGAAGACGGCATCGAGCTGAGCTACGACACGCCCACGCGCTGGATTGCCAGGGGCGTCGCATTCGAGGGCCTCGCCTGCGCCTCGCTCGACCGCATCATCCTGCGCGACGTGCGCGCATGGATGCCGCATTCGCAGAACCCGGAGCACGCGCGCCTGCTGCATCGCCTGCAAAGCGAGATGCAGATGCTGCTCTACACCCACCCGATCAACGACGCCCGCGCCGAGAGCGATCTCCCGCCCGTCAACACCTTCTGGGTACACGGTGCGGGTCGCCTCGGGACGCCCGTCCCGAAGCAATCGACCGCACCGCAGATGCCGACCACCCTGCTCGAACCGGCGATTCGCGGCGACTGGCGCAGTTGGGCCGAGGCCTGGCGTGCGCTCGATGCCGGCCCGATTGCGGCGCTCGATGCGCAGGTGGCGGGCGGCGCAAAGGCCACGCTCACGCTCTGCGGCGAGCTCAACTCCCTGCGTTTTGAAGCGCAAGAGCGCAGCTTCGGCCAGAAGATCAAAAGCCTTTTCGCGAAGCCGCAGCGCTTTGTCGACCTTCAGAACCAATTATGAAAATCATCGCCAGAGACATCCCGCCTCGCGCCGTCTGGGCGCTCGAGCAAGCGGGTGTCCACCCCCTGCTGGCGCGCCTGTATGCCGCGCGCGGCGTGTCCACCAAAGAAGAGCTGGACAACGCGCTGGCCCGCTTGCTGCCGCCCTCGGGCCTGCGCGGCGTGCGTGAAGCGGCCGTGTTGCTGGCCGACGCGATTGCCGCCAACAAGCGCATGATCATCGTCGCCGATTACGACTGCGACGGTGCCACCGCCTGCGCCGTGGGCGTGCGCGGCCTGCGCCTGTTGGGTGCGCAGCATGTCGACTATCTGGTGCCCGATCGCGTGGTCGACGGCTACGGACTCACACCGCCGATTGCCCAGCGCGTACACGAGCGCGGGGCCGACATGCTGATCACTGTGGACAACGGCATCGCCAGCGTGGACGGCGTGGCACAGGCCAAGGCACTGGGTCTGTCGGTGCTGGTCACCGATCACCACCTGCCGGGCCCGCAACTGCCCGCGGCCGATGCCATCGTGAACCCCAACCAGCCCGGCTGCGAATTCGAAAGCAAGTCCGCCGCGGGTGTGGGCGTGATGTTCTATGTGCTGATGGCGCTGCGCACCGAGCTGCGCGAGCGCGGCGTGTTCGACAAGGACAACCAGCCCAAGCTCGAACCGCTGCTGCCATTGGTGGCGCTCGGGACCGTCGCCGACGTCGTCAAGCTCGACAACAACAATCGCCGCCTGGTGGCGCAAGGCCTCAAGCGCATTCGTGCGGGCCATATGCAGGCCGGCATCGAGGCCCTGTTCAAGGCCGCCGGCCGCAAGGCAGAGGACGCGACCACCTTCGATTTTGGCTTTGCTCTGGGCCCGCGCATCAACGCCGCCGGCCGCCTGGCCGACATGACGCTGGGCATCGAATGCCTGATGACCGACGACCCGGGTCGCGCGCTCGAGCTCGCCCAGCAACTCGACGCCATCAACCGCGAACGCCGCGAGTTGGAAGGCGGCATGCGCGAGCAGGCCATGCTGATGGCCGAGACCCTGTTCGAAGAAGGCGAAGAGCCGCCGGCCGCCATCAGCGTGTTCGACCCGGACTTTCACGAGGGCGTGGTCGGCATCGTCGCGTCCCGCCTGAAGGACAAGCTGCATCGCCCCACCTTCGTCTTCGCCGCCAGCAGTGCGCCGGGCAAGGAACACGAGCTCAAGGGCTCGGGCCGCAGCATTCCCGGCTTCCATCTGCGCGACGCGCTCGATTTGGTCGCCAAGCGCCATCCCGGCGTGCTGCTGAAATTCGGCGGCCACGCCATGGCCGCGGGCTGCACCGTCGCGGAAGCGCATTTCGACGAGTTCGAACAAGGCTTCGAGCGCGTGGCCCAGGAGTGGCTCGACGCCGCCACCCTCACCCGCAAGATCGAGACCGATGGTCCGCTCGCCCCCGAATACTGCCGCGCGGAATTGGTCGACGTGCTGCACCGCGAGGTCTGGGGCCAGGGGTTTGCACCACCTACGTTCAGCGAGATGGTGGAGGTCGTGAGCCAGCGTCTGGTGGGCGAGGCCAAGAACCATTTGTCGATCAAATTGCTGCACCAGGGTCAACCGGTGGATGCGATCTGGTTCGGCCACACCGATCCGCTGCCGCCGCGTGCGGTGCTGGCCTTCCGGCTGGACGTGAACGAATGGCGCGGCGAGCGCAAGGTGCAGTTCCTCGTGGAGGGGCGCGAGGACTGAGGCTGCGCAGGTGTGAGACTTGCACAGGCCTTGTGTGAGTCCACACTCCAGTCCACCCCAACGCCAGCGATCCACACGTCTGCTTGCAATTTAAGAGGCCGATCTGGGGCCGCGCGGAACATCCCTAGTGCATGTTGCGCGTTGCGCCCATAAAATGGCCCTCGTGTCTACTCCACCATCCTCTCCTCTCAACGCCGATCTGCACTGTCACTCTGTGGTGTCTGACGGCACGCTCACGCCAGAAGCCCTCGCCGATCGCGCCAGCGCCAACGGCGTCGAACTCTGGTCACTCACCGATCACGACGAAATCGGCGGTCAGCACCGCGCCTGCGCGGCGGCCCATGCCACCGGCATGGACTACCTGACCGGCACAGAAATCTCGGTGACCTTCGCCGACAACACCGTGCATATCATCGGACTGGGGTTTGACCCCGATGATGAGCAGCTCCAGCAAGGTCTGGCGCTCACCCGGGGTGGACGCGGCGCACGCGCCCAGGAAATCTCGCGCCAACTGGCCGAGGCCGGCATCCCCAACGCCTATGAAGGCGCACTCAAATACGTAGGCAACCCGGAGCTGATCTCGCGCACGCACTTTGCGCGCTATCTGGTCGAGATCGGTGCCTGCCGCGACACCTCCGAAGTGTTTCGCCGCTACCTCACCGAAGGCCATCCCGGTTTTGTCCCGCACCGCTGGGCCTCGCTGACCAACGCGATCCGCTGGATTCGCGACGCGGGCGGCATGGCGGTGATTGCCCATCCCGCGCGCTACCGCTTCACCGCCAACGAAGAGTACGCGCTGTTCTCGGAATTCAAGAACCACGGCGGCGCAGGTGTCGAAGTCGTCACCGGCAGCCACACACCGTCCGAATACAAGACCTACGCGGACATGGCTTTGGAGTTCGGCCTCGCCGCATCGCGCGGCAGCGACTTCCACAGTCCACAGGAATCGCATACCGACCTCGGCTCCCTGCCGCCCCTGCCCTCGCAACTCACGCCCGTGTGGGAAGTGATCGAGCACCGCATTCAGCGCCGGGCGGTCTGAGCCTATTGACTATCGATCATTGGCCATTCACCTCTGAAATCACCACGTTGCCGAGTGCGCATCCAGAAAAAGCTATAACGGACATCCCATGGCGCAGTACTTTGAAATTCACCCCGAGAACCCGCAGCCGCGCCTGCTCAAGCAAGCGGTGAGCCTGCTGCAAGGCGGCGGCGTGCTGGCCGTGCCGACCGATTCGAGCTACGCGCTGGTCTGCCAGCTCGACGACAGCAAGGCCGTCGAGCGCCTGCGCCGCATTCGCCAGATCGATGAAAAGCACCATCTCGCGCTGCTGTGCCGCGATCTCTCCGAGCTGTCGAGCTACGCACGGGTCGACAACCGCCAGTACCGTCTGCTGAAACTCGGCACGCCCGGCCCCTACACCTTCATTCTCGACGCCACCAAAGAGGTGCCGCGCCGCGTGAGCCATCCGCAGCGCAAGACCATCGGCCTGCGCGTGCCCGATCGCAAGGGTCTGCAATTGCTGCTCGAACTGATGGGCGCGCCGCTGCTGGCCTCGACCTTCATTCCCCCGGGCGAGACCGAGCCGCTCAACGACCCGGAAGAAATCCGCGAGCGCTTCGAGAAGCTGATCGACGGCGTGGTCGATGCCGGCCCCTGCCCGCAGCAACCCACCACGGTGATCGACATGACCGCCATGGAAAACGGCGGCGACCCGGTCGTGGTCCGCGAGGGACGCGGCAGTCTGCAGGCTTTGGGCCTCTGAGGCCCACGCAGGCTCACTGAGTCGCCACAGGCCGAAAGCCTGCGGCACTTCTGGCGTATTTCTGGTTTCCAGCCCCGCTGCGTCGCGCGGTCTGAGACAATGGGGACGTGGACCCAACCAATATCATTCAAACCATACTGATCTTCGCCCTTCCGGTGCTTTTTGCCATTACCGGGAGCTCGGCCGCGCAGGCCTACGCGGCCAGGTATTTCGGCGACTACAGCGCACAAATGGCAGGCAAGCTCACCCTCAACCCGCTCAAGCACATCGATCCCATCGGGACGATTCTGATGCCGCTGTTGCTGTACTTCGCCACTTCGGGTGCATTCCTGTTCGGCTATGCCAAGCCCGTACCGGTGAACTTCTCGAACCTGCGCAACCCCAAACGCGACATGATCTGGGTGGCTCTGGCCGGCCCGATGGTCAATTTCCTGCAGGCCATCCTGTGGGCGCTGGCGTTGATCGTGATGGTTGGCATGGGTG
>CALMCS010000397.1 GCA_937862875.1 uncultured Comamonadaceae bacterium | reverse complement strand
GCAGCGTTATGCACAGCACGCAGTTATGCACAGTTGGTCCGGCAGCGCGGCGTCGCCGCCCTCGCAAGAGGGCTGCGGTCGCGTCTTTGAACTTCACGTAATCACAAGGTCTTGAGGAACTTCAACAGATCGTCGTCTGCCCGGAACCGCTGTGGGACCACATTGGGATCCTGAAGCCTGGCCAGTGCCTTTTCCTTCATGGCGAGATCGGCCTCTATGTACTGATGCGTTGTCGCCGGACTCTCGTGTCCGAGCCACAGAGCGATCACGCTGATGTCCACGCCCGACTGCAGAAGGTGCATAGCGGTCGAGTGACGCAGGCAGTGTGGAGAGATCGTTCTCCCGGCCAGGCTCGGCGTCGTGAGCGCGGCTTTCTTGACGGCCAATGCCAGGCGCTGCGTCACGTTGGACCGCGTCATCGCCTGTCCGCCACGGTTGGGCAGCAGCGCCGACGTGGGAGTCAGGTCCGGGTTGAACTTCAGCCAGGCGCGGATCACCTTGACCGTCGATCGCCAGAGCGGCACCGACCGCTGCTTGCGTCCCTTGCCATGCAGATGCACGCAGGCGGCGGGTGCCAGCACGACGTCGCCCACTTTTACGCCGATTGCCTCCGACACGCGGGCACCGGTGTTGTACAGCAGGGCCAGCAGCAGCTTGTCTCGCTGGCCCACCCAATCCGCTCCTGGCGCGCCGATCACGGCCAGCATCTCCTCGCGTGTCAGGAACTCGAACATCGGCCGCTCGAAGCGCTTCATCGGCACGCCGAGCGCCTGCTCGACGACCTGAAGTGCCGTCACGTCTCGCCGGGCCGCGAACTTCAGGAACGAGCGCAGCGCGGCCAGTCGCGCATTGCGGCTGCGAACGGTGTTGTGCCGATCGCGTTCGAGATGATCGAGGAAGTCCAGGATCAGCGCGGGCGTCAGGTCGGCGAGCGACAGCGTCGTGTGCGTCTTGTGCAGTTGCGCCTGGGCGAAGTCCAGGAACAGCACGAACGCGTCCCGATAGGCCGCAACGGTCTGCGGGCTCAACGCGCGCTGCTGCGTCAGGTGCTCGGCGAAGAAGGACTGGACCAGCGTCGCGAAGCTCGGCGGAGCGGGCTTGCGGTGTTCAGAACTACTCATCGTCGTTCTCCGCGACGTCGGCGAAGTGTTCGAATCGAGCGCCGGCCAACGCCATCAACTCCGGCACGCCGCTCAGGTACCAGTACGTGCTGGAGATATTGATGTGGCCCATGTACGTGGACAGGGCCAGCATTCGTTGGTCAAGGTTCGCTCCCTGCTGGTGCCACAGGATCATCCGTCTCACGGCGAAGCTATGGCGCAGGTCATGCACCCGCGGTCGGCCATGGCCGCCGCGATCGATCCAACCCAATTGCTCGCGCAGCTGACAGAACACTCGATGCACCTGCCGATCTCCCAGCGGTTCACCCCGGTGCACGCCACGCGAGCCCACGAAGAATGTCATCTGCGGCTTCGCAGGCACGTACTGGCGGCGCAAGGCCCGGTAGGCTGCCATCGGACCGATCACGCTGGGGTGCAGCGGCACCATGCGGGACTTGCCAAACTTGGTCTGCTGTATGGTCAGGATGCCGCCGTCCAGATCTGCATCCGAGTCGGCCAGGTTGATCGCTTCAGAGACCCGAAGCCCGGCCGATGCGATCAGACCGAACAGCGTTGCATAGGTGGTGGCACGAAGGCCATCCGAGGGGCCGAGTCGGCGGGCAGCGACGATCAATGCCGCGATCTCGGCTTCGCTGTAGATGTGAGGCGCCACGCGGCGCGGGATCGGACCGAAGCTGGAATCGTCAGGAACTTCGACAGTCGGATCGAACTGCTGGAGCCAGCGCATGAAGGGGCGCAGCGTTGCCAGTCGGCGCGCTGCCGTGTCGACATTGGCCCGGCCGCCCACGAGATACCGAGGCTGTACCTGGTGCGCCCACTGGACCATCACGTCTACCGTCAACGCGATGTCGCGTCCCTCTCCGACCATGAAGCGAGTGAAGCTGCGCACAGCGAGATCAGAGGAGCACGGCTTGAACCCGAGGCGCAGGCGTTCAGCCAGGTATTGCTCCACCTTGGCGGTGAGGTCGATGTTCGCCGATGCTGCGGCGCTCATGATGCACTCCCAGGCCAAGGCAGAGCGACCTCGGCAAGCAGTTGCAAGTCGAGCTTGGCGTAGATCAACGAGGTGTCCAGCGATCGATGCCGAAGCACATCGGCGACCTCCTTGATCGAACTGCCGCTGTTGACCAGGCGACAGGCCAGCGTGTGACGCAACGAATGGCAACCGCGTGAGATGCCGGCACCTCGCAGGGCACGCCCGATTGCCTGGCTCACTGCATCGACGCCGATGGGCTTGTCGTGTGGCGCCAACCGACGGACGAACAGCGATGGCAGCGTGGTTGCGGGCCGCTCGTGTCTCATGTACTCCGCCAGAGCCTGCCCGGTGAGCACCGGCAGCGGTAGGACATCCTGGCGCTGGGACTTTGTTCGCTTCAAGGTCACCGTTCCGGCACGCCAATCGAAGTCGCCGATCTCCAGCTTGGCGATCTCGCCCACGCGCAGTCCGAGATCCAAGGCCAGGCGCACCATGGCCAGCAGGCGCAGCGGAGCCCGCTTGGCCTCGGCGCAATGCGCTTCGAGGCGCTGGACCTCCTCGGTCGTCAGCGCGCGCGGCAACGCTGCTTGGCTCCATCGCACCGGCGACGAGATAGCGCCGAGCAGGCTGTTCACTGCGTCACCGCAGGTCCCGCGGTATCGGAAGTAGGCTCGCAGCGCAGCAGTGACCGCGCTGGCATGCGACCCGCTGCTGACCCGCGTGAGCTCGGTTGCGATGAAGCCGCGAACGTCTTCCGGCTGCAACTCGCCGATGGCGATGGCCTTGCCCGCGAACTTGCATTGCAGCAGACGACCTACGAGTACCAGCCGATCCTCGCGCGTGCCTATCGCCAGGCCGCGGGCGTCGCGCATGTGGACGTTGTAACGGTTCAGTTCTTCTGCAACGGGACCGCTGGGGCCTGGCAGTTCCACGATGACATGCTGTTCCCGCAACAAGGCGAGCAGGTGTCCGAGACTGGCGCTCAAGCCGCTGCGTGTACGCAGAGCCGCGGGATGGCAGTCGCAGCGCGGCAGATGCGAATCCAGAAACTGCTCGACGAGGGCTTCGTCGATCTGTTCGGCAGATACCTGGCACTTCGTCATCCAGTGGGCAAAGTGCGACCAGGCACGAAGGGCAGTCTCCGAGCTGCCTTCGGCGTACCGGCCGCGCTCCAGCAATGCCTGGAACGCCCCGACGTATGAAGACAGCGGGCCATCGAGCAGCCATGCCCTGGCCATCGGGTGCATCGAAAGAATCAAGTCCATGGTGATCTCCAGTTGTGAGATCACCATTCATGCGCCGACTGCGAACTTATGTCCAGTTCAACGGCACCGCCTCCTTGCGATCTACCAGGGCGATCACAGCCTCTGGCGCGTTCAGACTGGCCAACTGTCCATAACTGCGTGCTGTGCATAACGCTGC
>CALMCS010000396.1 GCA_937862875.1 uncultured Comamonadaceae bacterium | reverse complement strand
TGGCGATGGCGCTTTCAAAGATCCAGGGGTGGCGGCGCTGCAGCGAGCGCTCTTTTCCAGGTTTGAGTCGAATCGTTTTCATCCCTGGGATTGTGCGGCTGCGCAGCCCCTCAACCCTGCGCACCGTCGTGCAAACAGCCAAATCAAGTGCCCGGGCACTTGATTTGAGAAATATGATTTAAATGATATGCTTGTGAGATGATTTTATCACTTAGCTCATGAATCCTCTTATCCCCGACCAACCAGCCGCCCGCCAGGATTTTGTCGGTGCGCATCTCGCTACCGTCGGCAACAACAGCACATGTGTTACCCAGTTTCTGGCCTTCAAGCTGGGCCGTGAGGAATACGGCATCGACATCTTGCGTGTGCAGGAGATCCGCTCTTTCGAGGCGCCCACGCGAATGGCCAACGCGCCGGCATATGTCTCGGGCGTGGTGAACCTGCGGGGGGAGATCGTGCCGATCATCGATATGCGCATCAAGTTCAACCTGCAAGAAGTCAGGTTCGACAGCTTCACCGTGGTGATAGTGCTGAACATCGGCAAACAGGTCATCGGCATGGTGGTTGATGGCGTTTCGGACGTCATCACGCTGACGCCCGAGCAAATGCGACCGGTGCCTGATTTGTCCTCGTCCATCACTGGCGACCACCTGCTGGCCATCGGTTCGCTGGATGACCGCATGCTGATCCTGCTGGACATCGAGAAGCTCATGGGCAGTGCCGATATGGGGCTGGCATGTCCCGAAAAGCAATAAGCCCCCACCAACAAGCCCCCCCCACACATCGTCAGAGAATGCAAATGAACTTCCTTAGAAATCTGAAAATCGGCTCCCGGCTTGGCTTGGCCTTTGCGATGGTTCTGCTCTTGCTATCGGTCAGCGTCACCGTTGGCGTCTGGCGCATCAATGCGCTGGCGGATACAGCCCGTGTGCTGGCCACCACGGACAACGAAAAACTCAAACTGGCTACGCGATGGCGACAAGCCATTGATTCGAACTGGAGTCGCACGCGTGCGGTCCTACTGGAAACCGACCCGGGTCGTCTCAAGCAGTGGCAGACAGAAATGGAAGAGACCACCAAGGTTGCCAGTACATCCAGCAAAAAACTGGGAGAAATGATTGACTCGGCGGAAGGCACGGCGCTGGTTGCCGCCATCGACAAGGCGCGGGAAGCCTATCGGAGTCTTCGCAGTGAGACGATCAAGCGCCATCAAGCCGGTGAAAACGTTTGGACCGTGGTTGAGAAAGAACTCAAGCCTTCGTCGGAGGCCTATCTTCAAGCCCTCGGAAACCTTGAAAAACACCAGCAAGAGCTGTACGACGCGGCCTTGGTGCAAGCCGAAAAGGATGCCTCGCTGGGTGAGCAGATCATGATTGCCATCGGCGTTGCGGCACTGGCCATGGGCGGTTTTTTTGCCCTGGTTCTCACGCGTTCCATCGTTGGGCCAATCCGGATCGCTGCCGAAAATGTGAAATACATTGCCGACGGCGATCTGATGCGGGAAATCCGCATTGAAGGACGTGACGAAACAGCGCAGATGCTGCAATCGCTGGCCGAGATGCAAGGCAGCTTGCAACAAATCGTCACCCGCGTGCGCCAAGGCTCCGAGTCGGTGGCCACCGCCAGCGCCGAAATTGCCCAAGGCAACCAGGACCTCAGCTCCCGCACCGAAAGCCAGGCCAGTGCGCTGGAAGAAACCGCCGCCTCCATGGAAGAGCTCGGCTCCACCGTCAAGCAAAACGCCGACAACGCCCGCCAGGCCAACCAGCTGGCGCAAAGCGCCAGCACCGTGGCAGTACAAGGCGGCGAAGTGGTGGCCCAGGTCGTCAACACCATGAAAGGCATCAACGATGCGAGCAAGCGGATTGCCGACATCATCAGCGTCATCGACGGTATCGCCTTCCAGACCAACATCCTTGCCTTGAATGCTGCGGTGGAAGCCGCTCGTGCCGGCGAACAGGGCCGCGGCTTTGCCGTGGTGGCCAGTGAAGTGCGCAGCCTGGCGGGACGCTCGGCTGACGCAGCCAAGGAAATCAAGGCCCTGATCATGAACAGCGTGGAGCGCGTCGAACAAGGAACGGCCTTGGTCGATCAAGCGGGCACCACCATGAATGAGGTTGTCACCAGCATCCGCCGCGTGACGGACATCATGGGCGAAATCAGCGCAGCCAGCTCCGAGCAGAGCGCCGGGGTGGCCCAGGTCGGGGAAGCCGTGACGCAGATGGACCAGGCCACACAGCAGAACGCGGCGCTGGTGGAGGAGATGGCTGCCGCTGCCGCCAGCCTCAACACGCAGGCCCAGGAGCTCGTCGACACTGTCGCGGTGTTCAAGCTGGGCGCGGCCGTGGCCTCGCACGGCACCGCGACGCCAGGCCAGCCTGCTGGAGCCAGCCACGCCCTGCCTCGGGGCACGCTGACAGCCCCCACCAGGCCGGCAACCACCAAACCCACAGCAGTGGTCAAGCTCACAGCCCCCGGCAAGGCAGCTTCGGTGAAGGCAGCGGACGCCGGCGAATGGGAAAGCTTCTGAGACCAGACGCCCCCGCGCGACGCGCACGGAGCGCCGATGTTCAGCCGTGGATGAACACCGTGAGCCCACCGCCCTGCGTGGCCTCGTAGTCCTGCATGCGTTCGATCAGCCGGGCACTCAGCACTTGGCCTGCCGCGAGCAGCGGCATACCGTCGCGGTGGGCGAACTCGCGGGCCAGCACCATCCCCGGCGTGAGTGCAGCGACGGCGACCTCGCGCTCGCTCGGCCGCGGTTTGGGCGGCGCCGTGACCAAGGCGCGCAAAGCGTCGAGCACCTGCGGGTCGTAGCGCACGCCGCGTGCTTTTTCCATGGCTTGCAGCGCCTCTTCAGGCTTGAAACGCAGCGCCGAGAGCGCCCCGATCTGCAGCCCGTCATAGTCGTTGGCCACCAGCAGAATGCGCGCTCCCAGCGGAATGTCATCGCCCCACAGTCCATCCGGGAAACCCTGGCCGTCGTAACACTCATGGTGGTGACGCACCAATTGGGCAATCGGCGAGAGCTCATCGATGCCGATAAGTATCAATTCGGCATCGACGGGGTGCTTCTGGTAAATGCGCCGCTCATCATCGCTGAGGGTGCGCTGGGCACGAGAGAGCAACGCGTCGGAAAATCCGATCTTGCCGATGTCGTGCAACAGCCCGGCCACAAAAACATTCTGCAGATCGGCGCCCTTCAGCCCCATGCGTTGCGCGATGGACCGCGCCAGCGCTGCCACACGGCGTGAGTGTCCGGCCGTGATCGGGTGGCGCATCTCGATCAGCGACGTGAATATCTTGACCGCGACAAAAAAGCTTTGCTTGAGCTGCTCGTGCGCCTTCTGCAACTCGTCCGTGCGCTCCTGCACCTTCGCTTCGAGCGAGTCATTGAGCTCGCGCAGGGTTTCATTTTGCTGCCGGGTCAGTGCCTCCAGCCGCTCCTTGTCGCGCTGCAGGGCACGTGCATCGAGGCCCTGGCGCACGCTAATCAGCAGATCATCGTCCACCCACGGCTTGTTCATGTAGCGGTAGATCTGGCCCTGGTTGATGGCCTCGATGGCCGAGGCCATGTCGGCATAGCCCGTGAGCAGAAAGCGCATGACATCGGGCCATTCTGCGCGCACGGCTGCGAGGAACTGCGCCCCGTCCATGTGCGGCATGCGCATATCGGAGATGACCAGATCGACCGGCTCGCTGCGCAGGATGTCCAGCCCCTGCGCGCCACTCTCGGCAACGAGAACCCGGTAGCCACAGGGGCGAAAAAGGCGCCGCAGCGACGAGAGGATGTTGGGCTCGTCATCTACGCACAGCAGGGTGAAGGTCGGCGACGTGGCGCTGTCAGGCATCGGAAGGCTCCTGGATAGACTCGGTTCGGGGCTGGATGATGGGCTGAGTGAGGGGCAGCGATATGCTGAAGATCGTCCCGCGCCCGATTTCGCTGGCGACAAAGATCTGCCCGCGGTGCTTCTGGATGATGCCGTAGGACAAGGACAAGCCCAGTCCCGTCCCCTTGCCCACGGGCTTGGTGGTGAAGAAGGGGTCGAAGATTTTTTGCTGTAGCTCCCGGGAGATGCCGCAGCCGTTGTCCTCAATCTCCACCCACACCCGTTCGCGCTTTCTACCGGTGCGGATGGTGATGCGCCCACGCGCTTCGCCCATGGCCTGCGCAGCATTCACCAACAGGTTCAAGAACACCTGGTTGAGCTGCGATGGCAGGCAGGGCACCGGGGGAATGTCGCCGTATTCCTTGACCACGTCCACCTGGTACTTGAGCTCGTTGGCAGCGAGGCTGAGAGTGGAATCGATGCCCTGGTGCAGGTCGGCCATTTGCCATTCCTCGTGGGTGTCCACACGCGAAAAGTTCTTGAGGTCCTGCACGATCTTCTTCACGCGGCCCGTGCCCTCCTGGCACTCGCGCACGAGCGTTGGAACGTCCTCTTTGAGGAAATCCAGGTCGAGGTCTTTGCGCACACGCTCCAATGCAGCCTGCACGCCGGGCTGCCCCTCGGCCTGGCGAGCGATGCCTTCGTACATCTCCAGCGCCCGGAACAGGTCGCCGATGTAGCGGCCAAGGGCATTGAGGTTGGAGTGAACGTACCCGATGGGGTTGTTGATTTCATGCGCCACCCCCGCGGCCAGCTGCCCGATCGAGGCCAGCTTCTCGGCCTGCACCAGTTGCTGTTGCGCCTCGGTGAGTTGCTCTTGCACCCTCTTGCGCTCGGTGACATCCACGAGCGTCTCGATGGCCCCAATAACGCTACCGCGCGCATCGTGCAGTAAGGTGGCCGTAAAGACGAACCACTTGTCCAGATGCGCGAAATAGTCTTCGACCTCCCAGGCATCTGAAATGAGCTCGGAGCGCTGGATGCGGTCTTCGTACAGTTCACGCAGCACCGCTTCGCTCGCACGGTCCAGCACGATGTCCGCAAGGACGGGGCGTGCAGTTTCATAGAACGCACGCCACTGGTCCCGCGTGCCCACCACTTCAGACGCCGGGATACCAAAGGTCTTCTCCATAGCGCGGTTCCAGTGCGTGACTTCGTGCCGAACGTTGAGCACCAGCGTGGGCACCGGGTCGCTATCGACGATCTGGGTCAGCATCTGCCAGCCGTGTTGCTGGCTGGTATCACCGGAGAGAAGATCCACAGAAAAATTGGACATGGTGCGCTCCTTGATTCACCGAACCCGGTCCAGGCCCTGGCCTGACATGCCCTCACCGAGGCTACCCGCCCTGCGCCACGAACGTGCGTACCTGCCGGCTCAGTTGCTTCCAGCCCGCCTGGGCCGCTGCGGCCGCAGATTTGGCGGCATGTTCTTCGGTGGCACGGGCCACCTGCACGGCCTGCTCCTGGCCCAGCATCGCTAGCGCTGACTTGAGGTTGTGGGCCACGCGCCGCAGGGCCTGCAGGTCACCCGCGCGGACCGCCCGGTCCCCGTCGTCCAAATCCCGGACCAACTGGACCACACTGGCAGCGCGGTAGGCGTCGTAGAGCGGACGGTTGCCACCAAAAAATTCGGCCACCGGATCGCTCTGGGGCACTGCGGCAGCGGACTCTACGGCCTGCACTTCGGCGGCGAGTGCGTCCGCAACACACGCCATGAGACTGCCCACCGAGGCAGGCTTGTGCAACACACGCCAAACCTGCAGTGCCTTGAGCTTGCGCTCCATGGTCGGGTCGATGCCCCCACTGAACACCACCGTGCGGCACAACCCGCTCGGCTGCTGCGCACGGTCATGCAGCCAATGCAGCAGGTCCAGGCCAGAGCCATCGGGCAGCGTCAGATCCGTGAGCACCAGCTGCGGGGATGAAGCGATCAACACCTGCTGCGCCTCGGCCAGCGTTGCGCACGACACCAGTTCCACGGAGAGGGGTTCAAGCGCCAGCTGCACGAAACGACGCACCGCCGGGTCATCTTCCACCAAAAGCACGCACGGCCGCTGCACCGCAGACCCCTTCAGCCCAACGGGCGCAGGGACTCTGCCAGGAGGGCCGGAAGCTCCTGCACCAGGCGTGGCTTATGCACCACCGGCAGGCCCGTGAGCGCAAACGCATAGGGGCCGCGCTGCTCTTCGTCGAGCGAGGTCACGACGATCAGGCGGCTGCGCTGGAATTGGGGGTGCGAGCGCAACCGGGCAATCAGGGTGGCACCGTCGATGCCGGGCAAAAGGATATCCACGATGAGCACGTCGGGTTGCAGCTCGCCCGCCATTGCCAAGCCCACAATGCCATCGTCAGCCACATGCAGATCGATTTGGGGAAAGTCGTGCGCCATCAGCAGCTTGACGAGGGTCTGAAAATGCACAGAGTCCTCGATGAGCAACACACGCTGGCGTTGCGCATGCGCGGGGTCCTTGCGCCCCCCACCCTGCAAGGCGCGCTTGGTCGATGCCTTGGCGGATGCCTCGTCCGGGACCACTGCAACTTCATTGGCCGAGATAGCGGCCGACGGCACAGCAGCATGCCCGTGACGCTGGTTCAGCCAGCGCTCGACAGACGCCCGCGCGATGCGCCGGTGCCCTCCAGGAGTCTTCCACGCCTCCAGTTCGCCACGGTCTACCATGAGCTGAACGGAGCGCACAGCCATGCCCAAAACACGCGCCACTTCACGCGTGCTGCAGTCACTTGGCAGGGATGCTACTTGGTTTGTTTCCATCGCTCGGGATTCTATCACTTCAAAATCCATTTATATGATAGAATTGATAAAATGAAAATCGACATCACCTATCCCGCAACAGCCATGAGCAAACGGATCCTGATCATTGAAGACCATGCCGACATCCGCCGGCTGATCCGCATGACGCTGGAATTCGAAAACCACGAAATCCACGAAACCGCCAATGCCGACGAAGGCTTGCAGGCAGTGCGCCGACTCCGTCCCGATATGCTGTTGCTGGACATCATGATGCCCGGAAGCATGGACGGCCTGGCCCTGTGCCGTCTGGTCAAGAGCGATCCATCCCTCGGAAAGCCATGGGTGGTGCTGCTGACCGCGCGCGGTCAAAGCCAGGATATCGAGGCTGGCATGAACGCGGGCGCAGACGCCTATCTCCTGAAACCGTTCAGCCCCCTCAAGCTGATCGAAACCATCGATAACCTGTTCACAGGTTCGCCCAAAGCGCCATGAACCAGGCCCCCCAAGTCACCTCGCGCTTCGAACCCGCGGCGGCGGACCAGATGGAGAAGATCGTTTCCGATCTGGGTCGCATGTACCAGGAGCGCAATGAGGCATTGCAAGAGGTGGCCCGTGCGCACCACGAAGCGCTGTTCAGGCTGTCCGTCGCAGCGGAATACAAGGACGACGACACCGGCGAGCACATTGTGCGCATCGGCTTCCTGGCCGAGATGCTGGCGCTGCATATGGGCAAATCAAAAGGCTACGCACTGATGCTGCGCAGGGCCGCACCGATGCACGACATCGGCAAGATCGGCATTCCTGACAGCGTGCTCAAGAAGCCCGGGCCATTCACGCCAGATGAACGCCAAACCATGAATCGCCACCCAGCCATAGGTGCTAGCATTCTGGGCAAGTCGCGCATTGAGCTGTTCCAACTGGCGTCAGAGATCGCTCTAACGCACCACGAACGCTGGGACGGCCAGGGTTATCCGAACCAACTGGCAGGCGAGGACATTCCCCTGTCGGGGCGCATCGTGGCGGTCGTGGACTTCTACGATGCCCTGACGATGAACCGCGTCTATCGCCCGGCATTCAGCCACGAAAAAGTGCTGGAGATGCTCCTGGCCGAGCGCGGCAGAGCCTTTGACCCGGCCATCGTGGATTGCTTCATGCGCAGCAACATCGCCATGTCCGCCGTGCGGGAACGCGTCACCAACCAGCAAATGACGTTTTCAGACCTGATCCAGAATGAACCGGTTAACCCATGATGTCCCAGCGCATCCACCGATGGAACTTGTGGCTCCTGCTTGCGTGCGCCCTGAGCTGCCTCGGCGCCACGGCAGGCGAGGTGCGGGACCGCGTGCAAAGCCAAGGAGAAATGAAGGTCTGTATATGGCCCGATTACCAGCGCATCTCCTTCCGTGATCCGCGTTCAGGCCAGCTCAGCGGCCTGGACATAGACTTGGCCACCGCACTGGCATCCGACCTGCAGACCACGTTGCGATTCGTCGATTCATCGTTCGTTACCCTGGTGCACGATCTGCACACCAACCGCTGCGACGTGGCGATGTTCGGTATTGCCATGCTGCCGCAGCGCATGGAGCAGCTCCAGTTCTCGACGCCCTACCTGCAAAGCGATGTGTATGCCGTGACAACACGCACCAGCCGCATCGTGCGGCAGTGGAGAGACATAGATCAACCCGGCGTTCTGGTGGGCGTGCAGGCGGGCACCTTCATGGAGCACGTGATGCGGCAAAGGCTGCAGCACGCGAGCCTGTTGTCCATCGGGCTGCCGCAGACGCGCGAACGCGAACTCATGGCCGGCCGCGTGGACGTTTTCATGACCGACTATCCCTATGGCCGCGCCCTGATCGAGAACACGGACTGGGCAGCCCTTCTGACCCCGCCGGCACCTTTCCATGTGCTGCCTTACGCCCATGCAAGCAAACCGGGCGATGCCGAATGGCGTGCCACGCTGGATGCTTTCGTGGCGCGCATCCGCAACGACGGTCGCCTGGATGCGGCCGCACGGCGCCACGGCCTTGAAAGCATTGTCCTGCGCTGACTCAGCACCACCCATGAAGCGATTTCCCCTGAATTCACCGCTCTTCTTTTTGAACATGGGCAGCAAAAGAGTGCTTGCCGGTGGCCTGCTCCTCATCCTGGCAGTGCTCACAGGCACTGCTTTGCTGATGTGGCAGGAGTTCCGCCGCACAGAATCCCAAGACCGCAAGCAGCTCGAATTGTTAGCCAGCGTGATGGAAGCGCACGCCAGCCAGATTTTCGACAGCACGAAGCTCGCGCTGGACGCCTTGGCAAAAAATCTGGCGCACGGAACCCACACCCCTGAAGAACTGGAAACGCAGCAGTCCTACCGTCTGCAGGGTCACCCTTTTTTGCGCAGCATCGCCATTGTCAACCCGCAAGGCCTTGTGCTGGCTTCCACCACTGCCTCGGATCGTGGTGGAAAGGTCGATCTGCAACGCCTCACCGCCACAACCGTATCGGACGAGCGGGCAATCGTCGGCCCCTGGGTGGAAGGTCGCACTCTGGTGGAAGATCCGCGGCAGGGCCCCGCACCGGCTCAGCTCGGGTTCATCCCCATGGTGCGCCTGGTTCGTTTGTCTCCCACCGTCCACGTGCTGGTGGTCGCACAGATCAATCCCGATGCCCTGGCCACCTACCAACTGCAGTTGATCGACAGCAGTACACCGGGCACCCAGGCGCTGTTGGCACTGGACAACGGCGCACTATTGACACAGGTGGGAGACGACGCCGTGAACCCGGGCAGCAGCCTGCAGACACACCCGCTGTTCCAGGGCCTGTTGTCAGCGCACAAGGGCGCCTATGGCCCCCTCCCTACCTTCCAATCGCGCAACCTGGGCGCCTGGCACACCTCCCACAACCTGCCTTTGGTGGCCTTCGTGGAGCAGCCGTACGAAGCCACGGTGCAGCAGTGGTGGGCATCGATGCGCGGGCCACTGCTGTTCATGGCGTTAGCCTTGGCCCTGATCGGGTTCATGACCCATCTATCGTGGCGCAGTGCCCGCGCACGCGAAACGGCCCAGCGCGAACGGGACGAAGCCCAGCAGGAAACGGCACGGCGCGAACAAGAGCTGTCCGTGCTGATCAAGAGCGTGCAGGAGCTGATTTTCCGTACCGATACGCACGGCACGATCCGGTTCGTCAATGCCCGATGGCACGCCATTACCAGCCAGCCCCCCGAATCGGCCCGGGGTAAGCACCTGAGAGATATGGTCCATCCAGATTGCCGCAACAGCGTTGACGCACTGTTCGACACCAACCAGCCCACTGGCGTGCGCCTGGCCCAAGCCCGCATCACAGGACCAGCGGGCGAAACGCGCGCGCTCGACATTTCGGTAGTTCCGCTGCGTGATCGCTCGGGCCAGTTGCGTGGTTTTGCCGGCAGCGCGGTCGATGTGACGGCCCTGCTGGCCGCGCAGCAGAGCCTGCAAGAGCAACTGGCTTTCACGGGCCAGGTGCTCGAATGCAGCCCCTTGCCCATCTGCATGATCGACCCGAAGGGATACTTCCTCTCGGTCAACCAGGCCTGGGAAAATTTCATGGGGCTGTCTCGGGCCAACGTTCTGGGCCTGCGCAACAGCGACTTTCTACCGCAGCAGGACGCTGACGCCTACAGCGCCCACAACGAACAATTGCTGCGCGAGGGCGGCCGCGTGCGCTACGAGGAGCGCATGCACCGGTCAGATGGGAGCTTTCGCGATGTGCAGGTTACCAAGGTGCTGGTCACCTCCAACGATCGCCAGCCCGTGGGCATCCTCATCGTCAAGCTGGACATCACGGAGTTCCTGGCAGCGCGCGATCAGGCCGAGGATGCCTCGCGCTCCAAGTCGGAATTTGTAGCCAACATCAGCCACGAGCTGCGCACGCCACTGCAAACCATTCTGGGCTTTTCGGAGCTTGGTATGTCGCGCGGCCGCCACCAGACAACGCTGGCGTCCATGTTCAGCGACATCCATGACGCAGGCCAGCGCATGCTGGTGCTGGTCAACGACCTGCTCGACATCGCCAAGATCGAGAGCACCGTGGGCGCCTTCCACTTTGAGCGGGCGGATGTGCGCGACCTGATAGAGGATGTGGCGGCCGAACTGGAACTGCAGCTGGAAAAAAAGCGTCAGGGCCTGGGGCTGCAATTGGGCCGCGCGCCCCTGGTCGCCAAGGTCGATCCGACGCGCTTACAGCAGGTAGTGCGCAACGTGCTGGGCAACGCCATGAAGTTCTCGCCCGAGGACAGCATCATCGACATTGCGGCGGACAACCCGGACGACAACACCATCCGCATCCAGATACGGGACAGGGGCCCAGGCATACCACCAGCGGAACTGGACGCCGTATTCCAGGCCTTCGTGCAATCCAGTCAGACGCGCGACGGCTCAGGCGGCACCGGCCTGGGCCTGGCTATCTGCCGCAAGATCATCACCGCCCACGGCGGAAGCATCCATGCCACCAACGCGCCTGGCGGGGGGACAATCTTCCACATCTCCCTGCCCACCGCCGGCTACACCGACACCATGCCGGCCACTCTCTCATGACCAGTACTCAGCAAACCTCTCCACCGCGCGCAAGCCTGGCCCGCATATATGGCCTTATGGCCTGCATGCTCAGCGCACTGGTGCTTCTGGGCGCCTGGAGCGCCATGGCCACCATGCTGTACTGGCAGTGGAAGGAAACCCTGAACGCGGAACTGCGCCATAACACGAACGCAGCCGTGGCGTTCAAGGAGCACACGCTGCGCATCCTCGACACAGTGGACCAAGCCATGTGGCGGGTACAAAACAGCGTGCGCAACGGACAACCCGATGGCCAGGAGCTGATCAGCATCGCCAACGAAACCGGCATGGTGCCGCACATCCTCACACAGCTGTCTTTTGTGGATGCCTACGGCATCTTCCGCGGCAGCAACCTCGACCCGAATGGAAGCAAGAGCAATAACGTCAGCCTGATGGACCGGGATCACATCCGCGTGCACCTGCAGCCCGAAAGCACAGCCCTCAGGCCCATGAAGAACGGTCTGTTCGTCAGCAAGCCCCTGGTGGGCAAGGTTTCGGGCGTGCGCACCATCCAGCTCACGCGCAAGATCGTTGCCGAGAACGGCAGCACCCTCGGAGTGATCGTCGCCTCACTCAACCAGAACCATTTCATCGAGACCTACCAGGGTGCGAACTTCGGCGCGCAAAGCGGAGTGGTGCTGGCCGGTCTGGATGGGGAACTTCGCGTGCGTGTCATCGGTGGCAAAAGCACGGAGATCGTGCGTCCCCTGCCCGAATCGATTACCGAAGCCACCCGTGTGCAGACCAGCGGCGCGCTCAAGGCCATGTCTGCCGACGGCGTAGAGCGCGCGATTGGCTTCAGCCGCGTGGGCGACTACGACCTGGCAGTGCAGGTGGGTACCTCGACCGAAGAGGCCTTTGCCTCGTGGCGCGAAATGCGTGACACCGTGCTGCTGTTCACAACGCTGCTCAGCGTAGCCGTGCTGGTTTTTGTCGCGGCCTTTCTTGCCAGCATCCGCCGACTGGCCCGCAGCCACGAGGCACTGCAGCGCAGCGAGGCCGAAGCCCAGCGCGCCAACCAAGCCAAGAGCGAATTCCTCGCCGCCATGTCGCACGAGCTGCGCACACCGCTGACCAGCATCCGCGGCTTCGCCGAGCTCATGGAACTGCGCAGCAAGGACCCCTTGATCCAGGAACAATCGGCTCTTATCCGCCAGGGTGCGGAACACCTCAACGCCCTGCTGACGGAAATCCTCGACTTGTCCCGGATCGAAGCCGGTGCTATGCCCGCCCACCCCGAGCCCGTGATGCTCCCCGACTTGTTGCGCGAGGTGACGGAGCTATTTCGCGTGAGCGCAGCGGCCAAGTCGCTTCAGCTGGACACGCACTTGCATGCTGCGGCGACACAGCCCTTGGTTACCGACGGTCTCAAGCTCAAGCAAATTCTGAACAATCTCCTGTCCAACGCGATCAAATTCACCGCCCACGGTGGTGTGGAGTTGACCGTGGAGCCCGACCTTGAAGGCCAACAGATGCTGTTCCATGTGACGGACACGGGGCCAGGGATCGCGCCGGAACTGCAGGATCGTATCTTTGAGAAGTTCAGCCAGGGCAATGCCCGCGTGAGCTACCAGCACGGCGGCACCGGCCTGGGCCTGTCACTGTCGCGTTCCCTGGCCACGCTGCTGGGCGGCACGCTCTCGGTACAGTCCCGTCCGGGCGAGGGGGCGCGGTTCACGCTCGCACTCCCAAGGTGATAGCTGCCACAGGGTCCGGCATCAGCGACTGGCGCACACTGACCGCACCACGCGCAAGAGCACTCAAAAGCGCCCTGCGGTCATCGCGGCCTGCGGGATGCAAGCGCCCCGTGATGAGCCCATGGAGGGCGGAAATCTCAGCGCAAGCACGCGCGGTGGGGCATCACATGCCTGCATGTCCGTCCGTATTGCTGGATTCCCGTTCAGTTTGTCCAGACGCGCTTGCGAAGGAGCTGGTGCCGTCTCATCCATGCCACGGCACACCCCTCAAGCCAAGGCATTGCGGATGTACGTGCCACGCGCCGGCCGCATTGACCGCATCTCGTGCAACAGCCCCTGTCCGCCATCAGCGGACCAGAACGCATACCCAAGACCCGCAGCGTTGGCGCGTCACCCGCGCAGCGTTCCGCAGATAACTGAAGAGTTGTGAAGTATTTCTAGCGTCACTCTCGTCAAAAAAGCTAGATACGCTAAAATTGATAACAACATACAACAGGAAGCCTCATGAAAAAACGCATCTTGGTCGTAGAGGATCAGGCGGACATTCGTAAGTTGATTCGCACGACGCTGGAATTCGAGTACTACGAAATTTACGAGGCAAGCGATGCCGCTGAGGCCCTTGAAGCAGTGAAACGCTTGCACCCTCAGCTACTCCTCCTGGACATCATGATGCCGGGCGGCATGAACGGATTGGAGCTGTGCCGACTGATCAAAAGCGATCCATCACTTGGCTCGCCCCAGGTGGTCATGCTCAGCGCACTGAGCAGCAGCCAAGACATCCAGGCCGGAATCAATGCCGGTGCGGATGCCTATCTCATCAAGCCCTTCAGTCCACGTCAATTGATCGTGTACGTAGACAGCCTGGGGTCCCAATTCTCTGAAACGGACTGAACCTACTGTCCAGGAAAGCAGCAGCACAGGCCTGGCAAGTGGAGAGGGGGCTGCCGGGCTTTCCACGGTGCCCAAAAGTTGGCGCTGGTTGCGACCGTTGCGATTTTTGCGGCGCGCGCTCACATAACGTGTTCACGATCTCCCAGGGGTCGCGCAGCGGTCCTCGCGGGGTGGCGTTCCCTGCGAGACCGCGAACACATTCTTAAGTCTTACGTCTGGCGCGCGGGTGCGCCGCGTCATACACCTTGGCCAGGTGCTGAAAATCGAGCCGCGTG
>CALMCS010000395.1 GCA_937862875.1 uncultured Comamonadaceae bacterium | reverse complement strand
CGTGCTTGTAAATCAGCCTCTTTGACTGCGCGGGCTTTGTGCCGTGTCACACGCTGGTAGCTCGGTTGCGATTAGCGTTACGTCCGTATTGATCGTCAGTAATCAGGACTTTGATGAAATCGCATTCGACTTCGGCCGCTTCCTCGAGCAAGCCTCGTGCACGCAACAACAAAAAAGCGGAATCCTCCACCGCTCGCACTGTTTCCCATATCGACATGTCCAAGGCCCGCAAGGCGCTGGTGCTGCAGGGTGGCGGTGCCTTGGGCTCCTATCAGGCCGGGGTGTATGACGCGCTCAGTCAGCATCAGGTGCATCCGCAGTGGGTGGCCGGGGTGTCGATCGGGGCCATCAACGCGGCGTTGATTGCCGGGAATGCGCCCGAGAAGCGGGTGGAGCGGCTGGATGATTTCTGGCGGCTGGTGTCTTCTGCGCCTGCGCAGCGCCTGCCCTCTTGGTTGGCCGAGCGGGCCACGCTCAATCAGTGGAGTGCGTCGTTGGCGTCGGTGCTGGGGATTCCCGGTCTGTATCAGCCGCGCTTCTCGCCTGCCCTCGTCCTGGGTGGATTGGCTCCCGTGCAGAGTTATTACGATACTTCGCCCTTGAAAACCACCCTGGAGCGCCTGGTCGATTTCGATCGCATCAATGCGCAGGAGATGCGTTTCAGCGTGGGCGCGGTGAATGTGCGCAGCGGCAACTCGGTTTACTTCGACAACACCGTGCACACGATTGGTCCCGAGCACATCATGGCCAGTGGGGCGCTTCCGCCGGGATTTCCGGGCGTGGAAGTGGATGGCGAATTGTTCTGGGATGGCGGCATCGTCTCCAACACGCCGCTGCAATATCTGCTCGATCAGCAACCGCGCAACGAGGCGTTGGTGGTGCTGCAGGTCGATCTGTTCAGCGCACGCGGGCCACTTCCAACGACCATCTCCGAGGTGCTGGAGCGGCAAAAGGACATCACCTATTCGAGCCGCACGCGCATGAATACCGATGCGCTCGCGGCCAATGTGAATCTGCAGCAGGCGATTGCCGATCTGATCGAAAAGCTCCCCGCCGCGCTGCGCAATGACCCGGCGGTCGCCGCGGTGCAGGCGCAGCTCACGCACCAGCCGATCGATATCTTTCACCTGATCTACCGCGACAAGCAATACGAGCGCGATACCAAGGACTACGAATTCTCGCGCCTGACCATGCAGGAGCATTGGAGCGCAGGAGCGCGCGACATGCGCCAGACGCTGCGCCATCCGGAAGCGCTGCGCAGCGACATGCAGTCCAACGGGGTGACCACATTCGACCTGTGCGACCCCGACGACATTCGGGTGAAGCGGCCCTTTGTGCCGGCTTGAAATCGCAGGCGCGAATCTCGCCTGATGGGGCAGGTTTCCGTTTTCTCTTTTTTTATTTTGAATTTTTGACCCTTTGCGCACCTGCGCATTTCAACCCAAGGAGCAAGCCATGCAACTCAAGGACAAAGTCGCCTTCATCACCGGATCGGCCAGCGGTATCGGCAAGGAAATCGCCATCGTCTTCGCGCAGGAAGGCGCGAAGATTGTGATCGCCGACCTGAACAAGGAAGCTGCCGACGCGACCGCGGCGGAGCTGCAGAAGACCGGCGCGCAGGCGATTGGCGTGGGTGTGGATGTGACCAATGAAGACCAGGTCAACGCCGCCGTCGAAGAAGCCGCCAAGGCCTTTGGCGGCATCGATATTCTGGTGAGCAATGCCGGGATTCAGATCGTTCATCCCGTGGAGGAATTCGAGTTTTCCGACTGGAAGAAGATGCTGTCGATTCACCTCGACGGCGCATTCCTCACCACCAAGGCCTGCCTCAAGCACATGTACGCACAGGGCCGAGGCGGCAGCGTGATCTATATGGGCTCCGTGCACTCCAAGGAAGCCTCGCTGCTCAAGGCCCCTTATGTGACCGCCAAGCATGGCCTCATCGGATTGTCGAAGACCGTGGCCAAGGAAGGCGCAAAACATGGTGTGCGCGCGAACGTGATCTGCCCCGGTTTTGTGCGCACGCCGCTGGTCGAGAAACAGATTCCCGAGCAGGCGAAAACGCTGGGCATCACCGAAGAAGAGGTGATCAAGAACGTGATGCTCAAGGAAACCGTGGACGGTGAATTCACCACCACCGACGACGTGGCGCGCGTGGCCTTGTTGTTTGCCGCATTCCCAACCAATGCGCTCACCGGCCAGTCGCTGGTGGTGAGCCACGGTTGGTTCATGCAGTAAGCGCCAAGCGAATCCAGGCCCTTGAACTGACTGCCTCCCTGCCTGCCTGCGGACTCAGCGCCTGCAGATCAGTTCGGCCACCGCCAGCATCAAGCCCTCGTCCATGGTCTGCTCCAGATCGATGGCGAGGCGCTGGCGGTAGAACACCCCCAGATCCAAGCCCACGCCGAGCGCGCAGACCTTCACGTCTCCCGCGCGTTCGCGCGTCGCCAGCACCTGTCGCAGGTGTTGGTCGAGGTAGTGCTCGTCGTTGAATTGGTGCGTCGCCGTATCCATCGGGCAACCATCCGAGATCACCATCAGAATGCGCCTGCGCGCCGGTTGAGCCAGCAAGCGCTGGCAGGCCCAGTCCACGCCCTCTCCGTCGATGCCTTCGCGGAAAATATCGGGCTTGCGCAGCGCCGCAATACCCTGACGGCCGTGGCGCCAACGCTGGCCTGCGTCCTTGAAGACAATGTGCAGACGCTCGTTCAAGCGGCCCGGAAACTGCGGTTGCCCGGCGCGTTTCCATTCGCGCATCACGCGGCCACCGTTCCAGGTATTGGTCGAAAATCCCAGCACTTCGACCGACACGCCGGCCATGTCGAGCGCGCGGCCCAGCACGTCGACCAGGATCGACATTTGCTTGGCGCGTGACTTCATCGAGCCCGAGCAATCGAGCAGAAAGGTGACGGCGGTTTCGTTCACCGGACGCTGCATTTCGTCCTTGAAAATGGCGCGTTGCTGCGGGTCGCTCACCAGTTGCGCGAGGCGCGAACCGTCGAGGTAGCCTTCTTCCAGACCGAAGTTCCAACCATCGCGCTGCGGTGTCGCCAGGCGCTGCTGAAAGTAGCGCGCCAACCGCGCCACATGCAGGCCGGAACGTGCAATCTCGTCGTCCATCTTCTCGCGAAACTCGAGCAATTGCGCGTGGCGAATGAGTTCGCTCGCGACCGCTTCCCTGTCGAATTTGCGCGTGAAGACGCGGTAGGTCTGCGATGAGCTGGCCCACGCGCGGCTGTCGCCGGTTTTGGCCTTGGGTAGCTCGTCGTCGCTCTGCGATTCGAAGTGCAGCGGCAGCGCAAACTTGCCGCGCCGCTTGGGGTTTCCATTGCCGCGCGGCGCATCTTCCTGCGCGGCGCGCACCGCCTGCCCCACCCAGCGGCTGACGGCCAGCGCGGGTTCGATGAAGGCGTTCTGGTCTTCACGCGTGCGGCGCAGTTGCACCCAAAACTGCCCGAGCGGTGTCGACAGCGCCATGCGCGTGGACTCGATCGCGTCGGACATGCGGTCGGGCATTTCCTGATCGGTCAAACGGCTCCAGGCGATCAGCGCGACGGCCAACAGCAAGATGCCGAGACTGCTTTCGGTGAGGCCCGAATCGACGAAGGATTGCGCCCAATGCAGGAAGCGCTGGCGCATGTTGTCGCGCGCACCGGGCCAGGCCTTGGGCACCAGGCTTTCCACGCGCAACTGCTCGAGCAACTCGAACAGCATGCGCTCCACGGGGTCGCTGGGTTGGTGCTTGCTGTGCAGCTCGGCGTCGGACAGGCTGAAGCGCAGACCGACGCTGTCGAGCAGGCCGCGCTGGTCCGCGAGGGCCACCGGCACATCGGTGTGGTGCGCGGCCAGGAGTGCCTGCGGCATGGTGCCTGCGTAAAGAGTCTGCCCGCTCCACTGCAGGTCGCCATTGCCGGTGATGGCGCGCAGCAGCGCACCGCCCCAGGCCTCCATTTCGGCGAGCGTCGGGTCCTGCGGATTCAGCGGTGCAGCGGGTTCGGCAGGCTGCAGGTTCGCATCACCGATGACCTCATGGCCCATCTCAGCCAACGTGCACCTGTACGGCGGGGTCGTTGACGGGCTGGCTCAGTTCCTGGCCAAAGCAGCGCTGGAAATATTCGGCCACGATGGTGCGCTCGGCAGGCTCGCACTTGTTGAGGAACGAGAGCTCGAAGGCGAGCTTCACGTCATGGAAGATCTGCGTGTTTTCGGCCCAGGTGATGACCGTGCGCGGCGACATCAGCAGCGACAGATCGCCCACCGCAAAGCCCTTGCGCGTGAGGTTGGCAAGCGCCACCATCGCATCGATCTGGTGACGGCCCTGGGGCGTATTCAGCTCGGGCACGCGGGCCAGCACAATCGCGGCCTCTTCTGCGGGTGCCAGATAGTTCAGCGTGGTCACCAGATTCCAGCGATCGAGCTGTGCATGGTTGAGCATCTGCGTGCCGTGGTACAGGCCATTCAGGTTGCCCTGCCCCAGCGTGTTCATGGTCGCAAACAGGCGGAAGAAGGCATGCGGCTGAATCACGCGCTTCTGGTCGAGCAGCGTGAAACTGCCCTCGCGCTCCAGCACGCGCTGGATCACGAACATCACATCCGGGCGGCCGGCGTCGTACTCATCGAACACGATGGCGACGGGGCGCTGCAGCGACCACGGCAGGATGCCTTCCTGAAATTGCGTGACCTGCTTGCCATCCTGCAGGACGATCGCGTCCTTGCCCACCAGATCGAGGCGGCTGATGTGGCCGTCCAGATTCACGCGCACGCAAGGCCAGTTCAGCCGTGCGGCGACCTGCTCGATGTGCGTGGACTTGCCCGTGCCGTGCAGGCCCTGGATCACCACGCGGCGGTTGTGCGCGAAGCCCGCCAGAATGGCAAGCGTCACCTGCGGATTGAAGCGGTAGGCGGTGTCGATGCGCGGCACATGCTCGGTGTGCTCGACAAATGCGGGCACTCGCATGTCGCTGTCGATACCGAATACGTCGCGCACGCTGATGGTGCTGGTGGGCTCTAGCTGGGTCAAATCAGTCATCGTCTGCTCCAGGCGGAACATCGTCGTTGATGCCGGCAATCGCTTGCGCTGCGGCCTGCAACTTGGGGAGAAAAGAAAGCGCTTTCTCGCTGGAGAAACGCATGATCGGAGCCTGCACCGCAAGCCCCATATTGGAATTGCCGCTGCGCGAAGGCACCAGCACGCCAAGGCACAGCAGGCCCGGCAGAAATTCTTCGTTGTCGAACGCGTAGCCCTGGCTGCGCACCTGCTCGAGCTCGGTTTCCACCGCATCGAAGGTGGTGAGCGAGTTCGCCGTGAAGCCCTGCAGCGGCGCGGCAGACAGCAAGCGGCGGCGCTGCGCAGGCCCCATCTGGCTCAGGAACAACTTGCCCGTGGCCGAGCAATGTGCCGGCACGCGCGAACCCGGCTGCAGATAAAAGCGCAGTGGTGCAGGCGTCTCCACGCGATCGAGGTACAGCACTTCGCTGCCCGAAAACGCGGTGATGTTGCAGCTCTCGCCCAAATCGTTCACCAGATTGGAAAGCACCGCATGGCGCGCGCCGTGCGTGGTGTTGTTGAGCAGGACGTTCTCGGCCAGCCGCATCAGACGGCGTCCGGTCGCGTAATGCCGCCCATTGCCGTCGCGCTGCAGGATGCCGGCGCTCTCGAGCTGGCTCAGCATGCGGTGCATGGATGGCTTGGGCAATCCCGTTTCTTCCACGATGGATTGCAGCGTAAAGGGTGTGTCCTTCTGTGCAATCACCTCCAGAAGCGCAAACAGGCGCAGGTTGGGTGTGTCCCCATCCAGGCGTGTCGAGCTGTTTTCGGTGTTCTTCATATCGACATCGATCATATTCAGTTCCATTTTTTGAGTCAATTTATTCCGAAAAAAGAAATTTCTTGCCAACTTGCAAAAAAATCTCGTAGACTTGCGTCCGTAATTTCTTTTTTCGGAACTTAAAGTTTCGTTTTTTTATATCTTCTTCCTCAGGAGACAAAGATGACTACAGCTAAAGTAGACAATCGTAAGGTTGCGCAGGGCGTTCAAAAAATGACGCCTTCCGAAGCATTCGTTGAAACATGCGTGGCCAATGGCGTGACCGAGATGTTCGGCATCATGGGTTCGGCATTCATGGACGCGATGGATATCTTCGCACCAGCCGGCATCCGCCTGATCCCCGTGGTCCACGAGCAAGGCGCAGCCCACATGGCTGACGGCTATGCACGCGTCTCCGGCCGCCACGGTCTGGTGATCGGCCAGAACGACCCAGGCATCTCCAACTGCGTGACAGGTATCGCTGCCGCTTTCTGGGCACACAGCCCCGTCGTGATCGTGACGCCTGAAACCGGCACGATGGGCATGGGTCTGGGCGGCTTCCAGGAAGCCAACCAGCTGCCAATGTTCCAGGAATTCACCAAGTACCAGGGTCACGTTGTGAACCCGAAGCGCATGGCTGAATTCACCGGCCGTTGCTTCGACCGCGCCATGTCCGAAATGGGCCCAACGCAGCTGAACATCCCACGCGATTACTTCTACGGTGAAATCGAGTGCGAGATTCCAAAGCCCATGCGCGTCGACCGCGGCCATGGCGGCGAGAAGAGCCTGAACGAAGCCATTGAACTGCTCAAGACTGCCAAGTTCCCAGTGATCCTGGCCGGCGGCGGTGTGGTGATGGGTGACGCAGTGCCTGAAGCACAAGCTCTGGCAGAACGCCTGGGCGCTCCAGTCGCTACCGGCTACCTGCGCAACGACGCATTCCCAGCCAAGCACCCACTGTGGGCAGGTCCTTTGGGCTACCAAGGCTCCAAGGCAGCCATGAAGCTGATCGCTCAAGCTGACGTGGTGATCGCATTGGGTTCCCGCATGGGCCCATTCGGCACACTGCCACAGCACGGCATGGACTACTGGCCAAAGACTGCCAAGATCATTCAGGTCGAAGCAGATCACACCAACCTGGGTCTGGTGAAGAAGATTTCCGTTGGCATCAACGGCGACGCCAAGGCAGTTGCTGCCGAACTGGTGAAGCGCCTGGCCGATGTGAAGCTGGACAGCGATGCCACCAAGGCAGCACGCGCAGCCACCGTCAAGGCCGAGAAGGATGCATGGGAACAGGAACTGGACGCGTGGACACACGAGCGCGATCCGTACAGCCTGGACATGATCGAAGAAGCCAAGAAGGAAACACCTCCAACGGGTGGCGAGTACCTGCACCCACGCCAAGTCCTGCGCGAGCTGGAAAAGGCCATGCCGGCACGTGCCATGGTGTCCACCGACATCGGCAACATCAACTCGGTCGCCAACAGCTACCTGCGTTTTGACGAGCCACGTTCGTTCTTCGCTCCCATGTCGTTCGGTAACTGCGGCTACGCCCTGCCAACGATCATCGGTGCCAAGTGCGCTGCGATGGACCGTCCTGCGATCGCCTACGCTGGTGACGGCGCATGGGGCATGTCGATGATGGAAATCATGACTGCCGTGCGTCACGACATCCCAGTGACCGCAGTCGTGTTCCACAACCGCCAATGGGGCGCGGAAAAGAAGAACCAAGTGGACTTCTACAACCGCCGTTTCGTTGCGGGCGAACTGGAAAGCGAAAGCTTCTCCGACATCGCCAAGGCAATGGGCGCTGAAGGCATCATCGTCGACAAGCTCGAAGACGTGGGCCCTGCTCTGAAGAAGGCGATCGACATGCAGATGAACGAAGGCAAGACCTGCGTCATCGAAATCATGTGCACTCGCGAACTCGGCGACCCATTCCGCCGCGACGCATTGGCCAAGCCAGTGCGCCTGCTGGAAAAGTACAAGGACTTCGTCTGATCGACGTCTGAGTGAACCTGGCAGACCTCGCTGGCAACAGTGAGGCAGGCCAGGCTCGCTACCGGGCACATTCCGGTCCGCCGGAATGTGCCCTCACCTCAGCCCTCTTGTTTGTTGGCATGCATGCATTCATTGCCAACGCGAGAGGTCTGAGGTGAGGGTGAACGACAGCGCACCACACGGCGCAAGAACACCAAGATATCCACAAGAAGCTTCCAAAAATACTGGACGGAGACATCACCACCATGGCTTCCACCCCGAACATCGCCGCGGACAACGCTGCTGCTGACACCACCACCGCTGCTGCCACGCCACGCCCGCACCTGGACCGTCTGCTCGCCCAGGCGCGCGCCAAGGGCCCGATCCCCGTTGCCGTCGCCTATCCCTGCGATGCAGGCTCGCTGCAAGCGGCCATGCAAGCGGCCGAAGCCGGTGTGATCACGCCCCTGCTGGTGGGCCCCAAGGACCGCATCGAAGCCGCAGCCAAGGCCGCGAATATCGACCTGAGCGGAGCCACCATCCACAACACCGTCGACGACGCCCGCGTCGCAGCCGCCCAGGCCGCAGCGCTGTGCCGTGACGGTGAAGCCAAGGCACTCATGAAGGGCAGCCTGCACAGCGACGAACTGCTGGGCGCGGCCGTGGCCAAGGAAGCCGGTTTGCGCGGCGGCCGCCGTGCCAGCCATGTGTTCGTGATGGACACGCCCGGTTTCGACCGTCCGCTGATGATGACCGACTGTGTCGTGAACATCTTCCCGGACCTGATGGCCAAGCGCGACATCGCTCAGAACGCGATTGATCTGGCCAAGGCCCTCGGCATCGAAACACCCCGCGTGGCCGTGCTCTCGGCCGTGGAAACGGTGAACCCCGCCATCCCCGGAACCGTGGATGCCGCCGCCCTGTCCAAGATGGCAGACCGTGGTCAGATCACCGGCGGTATCGTCGATGGTCCATTGGCGTATGACAACGCGATTTCGCTGCGTTCGGCGCAGAACAAGGGCATCACCTCGGACGTCGCGGGTCGCCCCGACATCTTGCTGGTGCCCAGCCTGGAAGCGGGCAACATGATTTACAAGCAGCTGGTCTATATGGCCGATGCGGAAGTCGCTGGCCTGGTGCTCGGCATGCGCGTGCCGATCGTGCTCACAAGCCGTTCGGATTCCGTCGCGGCCCGCATTGCCTCGTGCGCACTGGCCGTGCTCGCCAGCGCCCACAAATAATTAAAGAAGTCGAGAAGCTAAGGGAAATTGGTTTCGAAGTCGGCCCGCAAGGGTCTTGTAGTTGCCGGAGTCGCCTCATCAGCGCTCCGGCTTTTTTTTATTCCTTTTGAGGCTTGAACCAGCGCAGTGACGGACTGCTGTTCGTACGGGGTTTGAGCGCAGCGGCTTCTCGTTGACCCCTTGAATAAGGCAGCTTCGCATCGAGATGTCGGCTGCGTCGGCCAGTAGGGAGCACGCACGCAGCTGACAGCAGCTGGCGTTATCGACTACTTTTTAGACTCACCGGTCGGCGCATCCACGGTTTCTGTGGCTTCCGTAGTTTCGGGCACATAGACCACCGTTCCGTCTTTCATGCGGTAGGCAACGCCCGCTTTCGCGCCCTCGCCTTCCCCGCTCTCGCCATTGGCTTTGAAGCGCTCGATCTTGTCGCCCTTCTTCACCAGCATTTCCATGTTCTCCTTGCCAGCATCCGTCACCACGGTGACGTCCTGCTTGGACATCGCCGCCATCAATGGATTTTGTGCAATCGTGATCAGCAGCGCAGCGATGATGACCAGAAAGACATCGATCAGATTCACCACCGAGAGAATGGGGTCGTCGTTGTCAGATTCCTGCAAAAACTTCATGACTAGGCACCTTGCTTGTGCGTGCCAGCGTTGGCGTCGAGCCAGACCAACTCCTCGGCCAACCAGCGCTTGCGTACCGAGACGATCCAGTAGGTGAGTGACGAGGCGATCAGCGCCAGAATCACAGCGGAGAACGCTACGGCGAGGCTGTCGGCCACGGCAGAGATGTCACCATTGGAGATGCTCTTGAGTGCGGGTCCCATCGGGATCATCGTGGCAACCAGGCCGAGCATCGGCATCACGCGCGTCACCACGCGCGCAATCTCCAGCATCTTGTGTGCAGCCAGATCCCGCGCATCGCCGTGAAGAGCCTCGTTGCCGTAAGCCAGTGCGACGAGCGGATAGGCGCGCGAATGGCTTTTTGCTGCATCGGCAATCGGCAGGTTGCGCCGTTGCCACCAGGCCATTGCAAAGCTGCCGAACGCGATCAGCGAATACACAAACAACAGCCCGATGGCCGCAAGCGTGGGGATCAGGAACATCTGCCCGATCAAATACATCCAGTGTTCTATTTGGTGACTCATTTTTTATGATTTCCGCCTGAGGCGTTCAAAGATTGAAGTGGTGAATTGCGATCAAGGCGCACTGAACTCTGGACGGCGCATCGGGCGCGTCTGATGCACTGCGCCAATCGCCAGTACGCCGACAAGCAGCAGCCACAGGAGCGCCTGTTGCCACTGGAATGGCGCATTCGCCGCTGGCTCCGGTTCGACTTTCTCAAGCACCATGCCGCTGATGGGCGCTGGAGGTGGCAACGGAGTTTGTTCCGGCGCAGGCTCAGACTCCGGTGTCTGGCGCGGTGGGTCAGGGGGAAACATATCCCGCGTAGCAGGCAGCTGCGTCAACGCAGCAGGCAAGGCAGTGAGCGCCGGTAGCGCGCTCACTTCGGAGCCCTGCTTCACATAGTCCATGAAGACCTGATTGGAGGTGTGCACATCGAATTGCTGCTGCAGTTGCTGATAGCGCGCCTTGAGTGCATCAAGCGCCTTCGCGTCTGCCTTCCAGTAACCCTTGCGTGCGGCTTCCAGCATGCGCTCCATGGTCTGCGCATACGCATGCGGATTGTTCTTTTCCATCCAATCGCGCACGCCGAGCTGATGCTTGTCATTCACGTAGACGTCAGCCATTTCCTGCCATTGGTCGTCACGCACGATTTCGTGCGCCACCGCCGTCCAGCCCCAGAGATTGTTGGTTGCGTCCAGCACGCGCAACGTGCCCGAGTAGCCTTCCTTCATCAAACCTTCGATGTAGCCGGGATGAAACTGGCGCGTGGCCAATTCCTTGGCGAGGAAGTCCTGCGCGGCCTCGGTCCTTGTGGCACCGGGATTGCGCAGATTGCTGATGTACAGCGCCGGGGCCTCGCCACTGACGGCGCGCACTGCCAGACCGATGCCGCCAAGGTATTGGAACGGGTCATCCGTGGTGAGCATGCCGTAGGTATTGGAGCTGCGCGAAAGCACTGCCGCTTGCGTGCCCTTGAGCTGCTCGGCATAGAGATTCACGTTGGCCATGCCTTGCACGCCTTGTTGACCCCAGCGTTTTTCGTCTGGACCGTATGCCGACTGCATGCGATTGAGATAGAGCTTGGCCAATTTTGCGTCGCCCTCTTCCTTGTCGCCCCATGAATCGGTGGCGAGTGTCGCGTCGGGCAAGCCCGTGCCATATTCACCGGTGGCCGTGGAGAAGATGCGGGTCTGGCTGGCATCATCTGCCGCGCCTGCACCAGCGCCCTTGGCGATGAGCTCGGCGCGCAATTTCTGTGTGAAGGCAAACGCGGGATTGTCTGGCTCATTGGCCGTCGCCGTCAGTTGTGCCGCCTTGGCCAGCAGTTTGAGCGTGTTCGGGAAATGATCGCGATACAGACCGGTTGCCGACAACACCACATCCACACGGGGCCGGGCCAAAGTCTGGCGGTCCACGAGTTTCACGTCGACCACGCGTCCACCTTTGTCCCAGATGGGCTCGACGCCCATCAGATGCAGCGCCTGTGCTTCCAGAATGCCCTGATGGCGCATGGTCTCCACCGACCACAGAGAGAAGGTCACCTTGCCAAGCGTCTTGCCAGTGGCGCTGCGATGCGCGTCGATCATTTGCTCTGCAGCCACTTTGCCGGCTTGCCACGCCTGCGGGCTGGGGACGCGCGCAGGATCAAAGCCGTAGAGATTCCTGCCCGTGGGAAAGGCATCGGGGTTCTTCACCGGGTCACCACCATAGGACGTTGGAATGTATTCACCGGACAAGGCGCTCAGCAGCGCAGGCAACTCCCCTTGAGCGCCGAGCCGCGCATACCAGTCGCGGCCCTGCTCCAGTTGCTTGCGAAGCGCCTGCACAGCGTCCTTGGGTGCGTCGGCTGCCGCGGCTATTTCGCCCGTTTTCAAATACGCACGCAGCATGCTGAGCGGCACGGCGTTCTGCATGTTCTCGTAGGCGCCCACCATGGCCTCATCGACATCCTGCTCCTTCACGCCAGAGACGCGCGCCGAGGCCAGCCAATACGGTTTGCCGAGCATCATGGCCACGGTGGCGATACGGTGCTCGTCCTTCGGTGCCTGGCCCAGCGTGTGAAGGCCGAGTGGCTGAATGGTCTGCGCCAACTCGTGCAGATGCGCGTGCAGCTTGTCCACGAACTGCGGAAAATCCGCCTCCCCTGCTGCACCTGCATTCGGCGGCTTTCTCAAGCCCATGTCCTTGTCCATGCGCAGCTCCACCACCTTGCCCACGATGTCCTTGCGATACTGGTCCTTGACCGCGCCGGTGTCCTGCTCCTGCCACGCATGCAGGAGATCATGCAGCGCGCTCCAATCCTTGTGCATTCCTGCCGGTTGGTAGGGCGGGGTCTGATAACTCAGCGTGAGCGCGCGTCCACGGCGTTTGGCCTGCTGGGCCTCGCCGATGTTGTCGACGATGTAGGGATAGATCACGGGCAAGTCGCCCACCATCAGAGACGGATAGTCCGTCACGCGCAAACCGCGTTCCTTGCCCGGCAGCCACTCCTGCGAACCATGCGTTCCGAAGTGAATCAGTGCATCACTGCCGCCCCCTCCCTGAACGCTGCGCGCCCACAGGTAGGTGGCCAGATAGAAATGCGTTGGCACGCTGGAGAGCGAGTGGTAGAGCGCCTTTTCCTGATCGTCGCGTTTGTCACTGCGCGGTGGCTGGGGCAGCACAGCGATGTTGCCCAGCTTCAGGCGCGGAATCACAAACACCTTGCGGCCCTGGTGTTCGATCACCATGTCCGAACGCGCGGCATCACCCCAGCGCGCATCGACCTCCTTGCGCACGCTCGCGGGTTGTTGGGCGAGCCAATGCAAGTAGTCGTCCACGGGAAGTGTCTCCGCGAGTCCCTGGTCGAGCAGCTCTGCCAAAGAACTCTCTCGGTAGATGTGGGTCAGCAGACTCTGCATCTGCGAAATGAGCCGCTGTTGCTCGGGCACCTCGACGGTGTATCCCGCGGCTTGCATGGCGCTCAACGCGTTGCGCAGACTATCCGGCAGGTTCATGAAAGCCGAACCAAAATTCTTCTCTCCCGGAGGCGAGTTCCAGAAGAACAGACTGACGTGCTTGTCGGCGTTCCGCTTGCGCTGCAGCTGCACCAGATTCAACGCCTTGTTCACCACCGATTGGGCCTGCGCGTCGATCGGCAGCGCCGAACCACTGCGCCCGTCCACGGCGGAGGCAATCTGGATATCGGAAATACCGGTGAATTCCGGCTGCGCCACATAGAGCGGCAAGTCCATGACGGGAATGCCTTGCGGGTCATTCTCCCAATCCTGAGCGCTGCCGCGTCGGTAGGTGGTCGCCTGAATCACGGGAATACCCAGCGATTCATACGCCTGGCGCGAGCCCTGAGCGTTGAGCATGATGCGCGTGTTGATGAGCACATCCGCCACACGCTTCCCGGAGATCGTGAGCAATCGCCGATGCGCCTCGTCATCGGCCGCAGGGTTGAAATACGGCATGGCCAGCGCGCCAGCCTTCTCGATGCGTTCGACCAGGTCCTCGATCACTTCGGTCTGCAGGCCCGCGAGCTGCTGCTGATGAAAATTGATGGCCACTACCGGCGGGAGTTGCTCACGCTTGAGCTGCTTCCAGGCAAGAAACTCTTCGGCGCTGGCGAAGATGCGTTCACTCGCATGGGGGTGATAGATGCCGGACTTCGGATACACCACTGGCGCAGCAATGCCGTCAAGGCCTTGGCCGTCGTGCCAGCGGCGCAGCGTCTTGAAATAATTGTGGAAGTTGCTCTTGCCGCCGTTGAGATAGTAGGCGGTGAGTTGCTGCACCAAAGCGTTCGGCAAGCCGCCGCCTTGTGGCGCTTTTTCCAAATGCCACAGATACGGGCGCTGCAGGCCGGCGGAGAATGCCCGGCCAAGCTTGGACTGCACCTGCTCTTCCTGGTAGGCGTCGATCACCAGCAGATCGGCGCTGGGCAGCGCGCCCGCCTCCACACCATCCGGCAGACTCTGCAACGATCGCTGATGCACTGTGATGCCCATCGGAGCAGCGATCTCCGCCAGCGCATGAAACTTGCCCAGCGGCACATTGCTCGCCGAGATATAGAGCACGCTCAGCGCGCGCTGCGTCTGCGCGCCAGCCTGACTGCTCGCGGGCGACTGCGGTGCAGATGACTGCGCAAGCGCCATCGCGCAAAACAGCCATCCAGCCACGGCCCAAAACCACTTCGACATCGTTTGCTACATCCTCTGGGTGATACCGCAGGCCAAGCTGCTGGCGTGATCTCCCGTTTTGTTGGCTACTTCAATTTTTTGGAAACCATCGGGCGCTGCGCGCCCACGGAAACGTTCAGAAATCGGCTTGCAGGCTGACGTATACGGCACGACCCCGCTCTGCCGTCTTGAAGTCCGCTGACTTCTCGGCCAATTTGACATTGCCGATGTTGTCCAGCCCCAGACTCACCTGATAGGTCTTGTTCAAGCGCTTGCTGACGCTCGCATTCCAGAGGTTGAACGATGGCAGGTCAATCGTCGCGCTCGCCTTGTGTGAGCCCACATGCCGCATGCCGACGCGGCCTGTCCAGCCGTTGTCCGCGCTCCACTGCACCGAGGAATTGCCCGCAAAGCGTGGGCGATAGGTCAGGCGCGTATCCGCGACCGCGTCTTTGGCGGTCATCAAAATCGTGGCGTTGTTCACCCAGCTCCAATGCTTGTTGATTTCCCAGTTGGCACCCAACTCCAGCCCGGTGATTTCCGCGCGGTTCACGTTCACGTAGCGATTGAGGGTGGTGCTCCCTTGCTTGCCGATACGCTCGCTGCTGATCAGGTCTCGCACGCGGTTATGGAACAGCGTGGCGGAGAGATCGACCGAGCCGACCGCCCACTGCGCGCCCAACTCGAAGGCATCCACCGACTCGGGCTTCAGGTCGCCATTGCCGTAGTAGATGTAGGTGCTCGATGTGTAGACATAGTTCGGATCGCCCTGCTTCAGATTGGGTGCGCGAAACGCATGGCTGTAGCCGCCCTTGATGACGAGCGACGGAGATGGCGTCCAGACGGCGTACAGACGCGGGCTCAACTCATTGCCGAAGCGCTCGTGGTGATCGAGGCGCAAACCCGAAGTGAGTACCAGATCGTCGCGCAGTGCCCATTCATCCTGAATGAACAGGGCCTGGTGATTCACGCTGGTCTTGCCGTCTTTCAGGCCCTCATGCTTGAGGCTTTCCCTGCGCAGCTCCGTACCCCAGGTGAACACGCGGTTGTCGAACTTGCGCGAGAACGAGCCGTCGACCACCTGCTCCTTGAGCGTGTGATCGGCCGTCTTGTCGACGCCGGTTGCGGGCGTGTTGATCGACTCGATGTCGCTCATATAACCGCGCACCTTGCCGTTCCAACCAGCCAACTCACCGCGCCAGCCAATGTCCGCATGGGTGCGGGTGATGTCGTAGCCGTTGCGATACGCGCCCTTCTTGGTGCTCGAGGTATCGAAGGAACGCTCATCCTTGCCGTGGAAGATATTGAAATCCACCTTGTGGCCCTGGGCGAGATTGAGCACACCGCCCACACCACCCTGCACCGCATGATGACCTTCGAGCTCGGAGATTTCCGGCTTCAAGGGGTTTGCAATTGCGCTGTTGCGGCCGTTGGTGCCCGAGAGTTTGAGAGACAGCACATCGTTGACCTTGCCAGCGCTATAGATCGACTGCTGCACAAAACTGCCACCCGTACGATCCGTCTGTGTGCCGCCCTTGATCAGCACCGAGGTCTTCCACTCATCACCGGGCTCGCGGGTGATCATGTTCACCACGCCTCCCAGCGCCTCGGACCCGTAGAGCGTGGACATGGGTCCGCGAATCACTTCAATGCGCTCCACCGCCACCATCGGCACCCAGCCGAGCGAGTAGTCGGAGTGCCCGACAACATCATCGCTTCCTGCGATGCGCTTGCCATCGATCATCGTGAGGATGTGCTTGCTCTCCATGCCGCGCAGCGACAAGGTCTTGCGCCCAGCGGTGCTGATCACGTCGAAACCAACCCCGGGCTCATCCTGAATCGCCTCCATCAGATCCGAAGGCATGCGCGCATCCAGTTCCTTGCGATCCACCACGCTCACGCTCGCGGGCGCCGTGCGCGCATCGTGTTCGTTCATGGTGGCGGTCACCGTCACATCGTGCAGCGTGCGCTCGGCCACTTGCTGGGCCATTGCCGGCAACGCCAGACAGAGCGCCAACGCCAACGGAGTGGCGCGAAACAGGGGATGAACGGAGAGGGATCCTGACGCAGAATTGGAAACGGAAAAGCCCGTGCCCGTCTTGGCAGACGTATTCGGAGAAGACATTGGTGGAGGAACTTTCAAAGAACAAGCGCCCGAATCTGTGAGCCTGGAACAGGCTGACAGCAGCCTCGCGTGAAACTGCAATCGGGCAATCGTTAGTGATTGTACATGCGAATCTCTATCATTTACGTTTGTATTTCTACTTAGCAAATCAAGCGCCATTCGTGCACCGATCCGCACACTCCTTCTCAATGCAGAGCTTGCCGCACGGTCTGTCCTAGTCCCGTAGGCTCATTGGTCCTACAGACAAAACTGTCCATGAATTGTTAAATGGAGGCACGGAAACTCTCTATTTCCTTCTTTCCATTTCCTGTCAGTTCGCGCGATTGCCGGCTCGCATATCGATGGACGCTGCGGCGATCTTCATTTCTCGTTTCTCATTCCTCATTTCAGACCTGCCAACGCAAGGAGCCCAACATGAGCAACCAACCCATTGACGACGACAACAGCCATCTGAATCGCGATCCCATCAGTGGGGAGCCTGGAGCACACCCAGTCGGCACGGGTCTGGGTGCCGCGGGCGGTGCCTTGGCGGGTGCGGCTGCAGGGGTCATCGGCGGCCCCATCGGTGCCGCAGCAGGTGCGGTCATCGGGGCAGTGGTCGGCGGACTGGCCGGCAAGGGCGCGGCCGAAGTGATCAATCCCACCGATGAAGAAGCGCACTGGCGCGAAGTCCACGTGAGCGAGCCCTATGTCTCAGGCGAGCACACCTATGACGATTACGCGCCTGCCTACCGCGCCGGTTGGGAAGCGCGTGTCGCAGGCACGGATTGGGATGCCGCACGCGCCGAATGGGCACGCCGCTGGGACGCCGAGCACGCCGACGGAAAGCTCAAGTGGGAAAAGGCCCAGCCCGCATTCAAGGCGGCATGGGACCGCGCGAACCGCCGCTATGTGCAAGAGACCGGGTACTGAGAGAAAAGTCTCCGTCGGGCTTGGCTGCCGTTGTTGACAGCCCAGTCCCGAGCCTTATTTGTTCTTTAGACCGCTATGCTTGCGCCGCTGGCGGCAGTGGAATATTCCGACGCCAGAAACCCGATCACTTGCGCGATTTTTTCTGGGGTGGTCCATTGCGCAAAGTCCGCATCGGGCATGTCCTTGCGATTCTGGGGTGTGTCGATGATGCGCGGCAGCAGGCAATTGACGCGTACGCCTTGGGGCTTGAACTCCGCGGCGAAGGACTCGGTCAAGCGGATCACTGCGCTCTTGGAGGCGCAGTAAGCGGCCATGTTGGCTTGGCCCGTCAATGCCGACTGTGCGCCGATGTTGACGATGCTGCCCGTGCCCCTGGCCAGCATCGACGGAGCGGCGCAGGTCACCATCTTGAACACGGCACCCGCATTCAGTGCCATCAGGTGGTCGTACTGCTGCAGCGCATCGGCGGCCAGCGACGAACCCATGCTGAATCCGCCGGCGATGTTGCACAGCACGTCGATCTGACCAAAGCGCTCGATCACCTGATCGCAGGCGCTGCGGCAACTGGTGGCGTCAGTGACGTCGGCGGCCACAAAAAACAGTCGCGCATTGGCGTCGCCGAAGCGCTCATGCAGATGCTCCACGTGGCGCTCGAGAGCCGCCACCTGAAAGCCCTGTGCCAGCAACTGCAGCACCGCCGCGTAACCGAGGGATCCACCTGCGCCGGTGACAACCGCCGTCTTGATTTCGTTGGTCATGGAAGAAATGCCTTTCGCTGTAGCTGGTGCGGGTACGGATGTTGGTATTGCTTGAACTGAATCACGTCGATCATCGTACTTCGCGCTGGCGACTCGGACATTTCTCCATGGTCAATCGACAGGGATGGCTCAGGCCACCGGGCGTGCCTGCGGTCCGCGCACCAAGCCGCCTGGGAGCGCGCCCGTGGGCTTGCCGTTCTGCATGATGACCTGGCCGTTCTTGAGCGTCGCCAGATAGCCTTCCGCCGTCTGATTCAAACGTCGACCACCTGCGGGCAGATCGAACGCCACATACGGCGGAGGCAGGCGCAGCTTGTCGAAATCGATGATGTTCACATCGGCCAGATAGCCCGGCTTGAGCTGCCCACGATCGCGCATGCCGTAGATGTTGGCGGTGTCCATGGTCTGCTTTCTCACGATGTGTTCGAGCGGCAGACGTGGCCCGCGCTGGCGGTCGCGCACCCAGTGCGTGAGCATGTAGGTGGGCACGCTCACGTCGCAGATGTAGCCGCAATGTGCACCGCCATCCGCCAGGCTCATCATGGTGTTGGGGTGCTGCAATTGGGTGTGCAGCTGGCTCAGGTCGTTGTAGGCGTAGTTGAAACTCGGGAAGTAGATGATGCCCTTGCCGTCCTGCTCCATCAGCATGTCGTACGCGATCTCGAGCGGGCTGCGTCCATCGCTCTTGGAAATCGCAGCAATGCTGAGCTCTGCGGGCGGCTCGTAGTCCGGCTCCGCACCCAGCGCATACATCTTCTGAAAGCTCTGGGTGAGATAGGCCAGGCGCGAATCGAACTCGGCCGATGCCAGCAACGCATTCATGTCGGTGAGCTGCGCACGCACCTGCGGGTCGCGCAATCGCTTGAGCTTTTCCTCCCATGCCAGCGGCGCCAACTGCTTCCATACGTCGTGCGCCATGAAGGGGTGAATCGATCCCTGCCACGCCATCAGAATCCCGGCGGGCCGACCACCGATCGCGCCATAGATCGGCACCCCGTCCTTGTGCGCCTGATCGAGGTTCTGCAACAACCGACGCCAGTTTTCAGCCGTGCCATCGGTCTGCACCAGGGCGAAGGCCACCGGCAAGTTGTTGTCCTCCGCAATCTGGCGCAGCCACGGAAACTCGGTCTCCATCTGGTAGTGGTTGGACGTCATCTGAAACACGCCGTGCCCCACCTCCTTGATCGCCTTGGCAATGCCGAGGATTTCATCGGGCGTCGCGAACGTGCCCGGTGGAAACTTGCGCGTCTCATATTTGTGGATGAAGGTGCGCGAGGTCGAGAAACCCAGCGCCCCCGCCTGCAGCCCTTCCTTGACCGCCGCGATCATCTGGCGAATGTCGTCCGGTGTGGCCTCGTCGTGCGTGATGCCGCGCTCGCCCATGACATAGGTGCGCAGCGCCGAATGCGGAATCTGCGCGCCAATGTCGAGTGCGCGCGGCATGCGTGCGAGCGCATCCAAATACTCCGGAAACGTCTCCCACTCCCAGCGAATGCCTTCCGCCAGAACGGTACCGGGAATGTCTTCCACACCTTCCATCACGCGAATCAACCAATCGCGCCGATCGGCTTTCACGGGCGCGAAACCCACGCCGCAATTGCCCATCACCACACTGGTGACGCCGTGATCGGTGGAGGGACTCAGGTACGGATCCCAGGTGGCCTGGCCGTCGAAATGCGTGTGCACATCCACCCATCCCGGCGTAACCAACGCGCCTTCGGCGTTGATCTCCTGCTTGCCCGACCCGAGCTTGCCGCCCACCGCAGCAATCTTGCCGTCACGAATGCCCACATCGCCATGAAACGCTGGCTGCCCGGTGCCATCCACGATCTGGCCACCACGAATTACGGTATCAAAAGACATTTTTCTACTCCCCTCAATCCAAACGAATTCCGGCGGCCTTGATGACTTCGCCCCACTTCATGCTGTCGCTCGCCACGATGCGCGCAAACTCCGCTGCACCAGCACCCGAGGCTTCATTGCCCTGCGTCTCGATGAGCGCCAGCATCTCCTTGGAGCGCGACGCCTTGCTGATCACATTGCTGACTTTGTCGGTCAACGCGGGCGACATTTTTCCCGCACCAAACACGCCCTGCCAGCCGACGATATTGATACCGTCCACGCCCTGCTCCTGGATGGTCGGCAGGTCCGGCAACGCGGGAACACGCGTGGGCGTGGCCGACCCAATGCCCTTGGCCTTTCCCGCCTTGATG
>CALMCS010000394.1 GCA_937862875.1 uncultured Comamonadaceae bacterium | reverse complement strand
CGTTCCACTCCACGGCGCTCTTTTGCCTACTGTCCGCAATTCATTTCACTCGATATCTCACTACAGCAGGCGCGGCGGCGTGACCACGACATCCAGCTGTCCATCCGACACCGATGCGCGCAGCGCGGAACCCGGTGGGGCCTGCGTGACGCTGGTGACGGCGTGGCCTTTTTCGTCGGTGAGCAAGGCGTAGCCGCGCGCCAGTACATGTTGCGGATTGAGCAGTTCGAGCCGGGTGGAGGCACGGTCGAAGCGCTGCTGCAGGCGGGCGATGGAGCGCTCCGCGGCGCGTGGCAGAGCCGCGCCCAATTGCTGCAACTGCTTGTCGCCGTGATGGATGTGCTGGCGCACCGATTGCTGCAGTGCCTGGGCGTGTTGCTGCAGGTCTAGGCGCTGCTTGGCGATCAGGTTGGAGGGTCGGCTGATCTGGCGGGCGGCCAGATCGAGGCGCTGGGCGTGCCGATCGAGTTGGCGTTCGACCGATTCGGTGAGGCGCTCTTGCATCAGCTCCAGAGCACCCATCCACAGGTCACGTGGCTGGGCGACCAGCTCGGCCGCGGCCGTGGGTGTGGGTGCGCGCAGGTCGGCGCAGAAGTCGGCGATGGTGAAGTCGGTCTCGTGCCCTACCCCGCTGATCAGGGGGACGGGGCTTTGCACGATGGTGCGAGCGAGCTGCTCGTCGTTGAAGGCCCACAGGTCTTCGATCGAGCCGCCACCGCGAACCATCAGGATCACGTCGACGGGCGGCATGCCGTTGCGGGATGGGGCGGTCTGATCGTCCCCCTCCTGCGCCGACATCGCATACAGGGTTTGCAGCGCCCGGATGATCGACGCGGGCGCCTGAGCGCCCTGCACCAGGGCGGGGATCAGCACCACCGGGATATGCGGCACGCGGCGCTTGAGGGCCGTCATCACGTCGTGCCAGGCGGCCGCGCCGGGTGAGCTGACCACGCCGATCGCCCGAGGGAAGATCGGCAGTTCGCGCTTGCGAGCGGCGTCGAACAGGCCTTCGCTCTCCAACTGCGCCTTGAGGCGCAGGAATTGCTCGAACAATGCACCTTGTCCGGCGCGCTCCATGCTCTCGACGACCAGTTGCAGGTCGCCTCGCGCTTCGTACACGCCGATGCGCCCCCGCACTTCGACCAATTCGCCGTCGCGCGGAGAAAAACCCATGCCTGAGGCGGCGCGCTTGAACATGGCGCAGCGGATCTGGCCCTGGCTGTCCTTGATCGAAAAATAGCAATGACCACTGCTGGCGCGCGAGAACCCCGTGAGTTCGCCGCGCACGGCTACCGGATTGAAGCGCGCCTGCAGGGCGTCAGAGACCGCGCGACACAGCGCGCCGACGTCCCAGACACGAGGCTCCAGCGCGACATTTTGACGTTCAAACATAGGCCAGCTCTGGCTTTACGGAAGATTTAGACATTTTCACTAGTCCACAGGACAACCAGGCGGCGCAAATGCCACGATGTGACACCAAAAAAGCCGACAAACGCACGGTCCTCCGTGCAAGTTATTGATTTACAACGAAAATTTATTGACGGTTTTTTCATCAATTTGATGAAAGCGCGATTCCACGCAGCTTTGCGGCGGGTGGGATCATACTTTCCCACAAAGTTATCCACAGAAACTGTGGGCGACTCACACCTATCCACAGCGTGGCAGCGATAGTAATTCGCCAGATCGATGTCACCGGACAGCCCAAATTCAAACGTCGGGCCACGGAGCTGGGCCATAATCGCCCACTGCATCCATACGTCCAAACGCGGGAGAGAGAATTTGCTGTCGATCATACAAGCCGCAGGCTGGCCCATCTGGCCATTGATTGCCTGTTCCATTCTGGCACTGGCGCTGATAGTTGAGCGCTTCATCGCTCTGAAAACAGCGCGCGTCGTTCCCCCCAAGCTTCTCGATGAGGCCATCACGGTCTCTGCCAAGGGCGTTCCTGCGCCCGATGTGGTCGCGCAGCTGGCACAGAACTCCGCCCTGGGCGAGGTGCTGGCTTCGGGCCTGCGCACGCTCAACAGCGAGCCACAGGCGACGGAAGAAGACGTGCGTGCCTCGATGGAGAGCACCGGTCGTGCCGTGGCACATCGGCTTGAAAAGTATCTGAACGCCCTGGCCACGATTGCCTCGGCCGCTCCGCTGATGGGCCTGTTTGGCACGGTGGTCGGCATGATCGAGATTTTTGGCTCGCAAGGCGGTGGCAACACCATGGCTGGCGGCAACCCGGCGCAGTTGGCACACGGCATTTCGATCGCCTTGTACAACACGGCGTTTGGCCTGATCATTGCGATTCCCACGCTGATCTTCTGGCGTTACTTCCGCAGCCGGGTCGATGACTACCTGCTGTCGATGGAGCTGGCTTCCGAGCAGTTCCTGCGCCACCTGAAGCGCCACGCCAGTCGCTGAGACTGCTGAAACAAAAATCAAAGCAGGTTCATTGCACATGAATTTTCGACCACGCGCGAAAGAAGCGCCGGAGATCAACCTGATCCCGTTCATTGACGTGCTGCTGGTGATCCTCATCTTCCTGATGTTGTCCACCACCTACAGCAAGTTCACCGAAATGCAGCTCACGCTGCCGACGGCCGACGTGGAACAGTTGCGCGACCGCCCCAAGGAAATCATCGTTACCGTGGGTGCGGATGGTCGCTACGCCGTCAACAAGCACGCGCTTGAGGGCAAAAGCGTTGACCTCGTGGCCAGCGCACTGACCGATGCGGCCAAGGCGGGCAAAGACAGTGTGATCATCATCTCTGCCGATGCCTCGTCGCCGCACCAGGCCGTGGTGACCGTGATGGAAGCCGCTCGCCGTGTCGGGCTGTCGCAAATCACCTTCGCCACCCAGACCTCGGCATCTGCTGGCAAGTAAGTAAGCAAACAATCAAGCCCGCAAGAAAGAAGCAAGAAGCACCAATGGCCGGGAATGCCACGTCGTCCGCGCTGCGCCAGTCGTGGCAGCGCCGCACGGCTCTCGGCTGGGTGCTGTGGCCGGTTTCGTTGCTCTACGGCGCGCTCACCGGGCTGCGCCGCTGGGGCTACCGGCTCGGAGTTTTCAAAAGCACGCGCATTCCGGTTCCCGTCATCACCGTGGGCAATGTGATTGCCGGTGGGGCGGGCAAGACGCCGGTCACGATTGCGATCGTCGAGCACCTGAAATCGCAGGGCTATCGCCCCGGCGTCGTGTCGCGCGGTTACGGCCGCCAGACGCGGGATTGCCGCGCCGTGGCCACGACCAGCACCGCGAGCGAGGTCGGCGATGAGCCACTGCTGATTGCGGCTGCCGTACAAGTGCCGGTGTTTGTGGCGAGCCAGCGGGTAGAGGCCGCACAGGCGCTGCTGGCCGCGCACCCCGAGGTGGATGTGATTGTTTGCGACGATGCCCTGCAGCATCTGGCCCTGCAGCGCGATATCGAGGTGTGTGTGTTCAACAGCGATGGCGTCGGCAATGGCTGGTTGTTGCCGGCCGGACCGCTGCGCGAACCCTGGCCGCGCGCGGTGGATCTGGTGCTGTTTGCGGGCGCTCCGCCTCGCTCACCAGCGGGCCCCCACCCTGCGCAATTCGAGTTGAAGCGCACCCTCTCCGACCAGCTCCGTGACGCCACGGGCCGCACCGTCGAGCTCACGTCGTTGCGCGGCACACCGGTGCATGCGGTTGCCGCCGTCGCGAGGCCCGAGGAATTTTTTGGCATGTTGCGCGATCGCGGGCTGACCGTCGCCGCGCAGGACGCCCTGCCCGATCACTACGATTTTGCCGATTGGACGCGCCGCCCCACGGAGTCTGCGCCCCTGCTCTGTACCGAAAAAGACGCCACCAAACTCTGGCCGCGCCAGCCCGACGCCTTGGCCGCGAAACTGGAAGTCGACATTCCCGCAGCGTTTTTTCAGCAACTCGATGCACTGCTCAAGCGCTATCATCTCCCCCTTGCTCGCTGACAGATGGATGAGCCGACCGACTGCTCAGTTGGTTGGTTGTTTGTTTCTCTGCAGTGACCCACGACTTCCTACCTATCCACTACCTACCCATAGGCCCGCGCAGATTGTTGCGCCGCGCCTGAGAAATGACTTCCATGGATCCCAAACTGCTTGAATTGCTGGTCTGCCCCGTCACCAAAGGTCCGCTGACCTATGACCGCGAGAACCAGGAACTGATTTCGCGCAGTGCCCGACTGGCCTACCCGGTGCGCGATGGCATCCCGGTCATGCTCGAAAACGAAGCCCGCGAATTGGATATCGACTAACCCCCTGAGTCGCTTCGCGCCTTCCCCCTGAAAGGGGGACGACGCCAGCGCCGCAGGGCGGCCCTTTCGCGGCGTCTGCTGATGTGGCCTGTTCCACGGCCCTTTGATTGTTGGTGGCCGCGCTGATTCGGCGGCCATTGCCTGCTCGGTATTTCATCCCTATGCCCT
>CALMCS010000393.1 GCA_937862875.1 uncultured Comamonadaceae bacterium | reverse complement strand
GTGAAGGTCCGCGATCTGGGTGCGACCTCCTACAGCCTGGTCGGCCTCGAGAACTTCGGCAACAAGTTCTCCGCCGAAGACCTCTACGCCATGGGCATCCGCAAGGTCGCCATGATTGCGCCCAACAACGCGTACGGTCAGGGCGTGGTCGAAGGCTACAAGAAAGAGTTTGAAAAGCTCGGCGGCAAAGTGGTGACCGAGGTGCTCTACACCGCCGGCCAATCCACCTATCGCCGCGAACTGCAGCAGATGTCGCGCAGCAATCCCGAAGCCTATGTGTACACCGCATACGGCCAGGAATCTGCCGTCATCAACCGCAAAGGCGAGGAGCTCGTGCTGCGCAAGGCCCCCTGGTACGCGATCCTGATGAGCATGAGCCTGTCCGACACGCCCGCGGCCATCTCCAACGGCCAGATTGGCATGGAGCTGGGCTCGCTGCGTGGCGATCTGGGCAAGGCCTACAAGGAAGCGTTTGCCGCCAAGCACAAGGAAGGCCCAAAGACCTCCTACACCGGCTATGCCTACGACGCCGTGCTGCTGACCGCCGCCGCCATCGAAAAGTCCAAGTCCACCAAGCCCGCAGACGTTCAGGCCGCATTGCGCGATCTGGGCACCGCCGGCTTTCCCGGTGTGACCGGCACGATCAAGTTCGATGGCGACCGCCAACGTGTTGATCCACCGTACGACAAGCTGAAGTTCGAAAACGGCAAGCTCGCACCCCGCTGAACCTGACTCGATACATGCAGCGCGGCCCCGGCCCCTGCATGTATCGCTCTTCTTCAAGAACCGTTCAATTACATGCTTCAATTTCTGGTTGATACCTTGCTTCGGGCATCCGACCTGGCGCTCATCGCGCTCGGTCTGAGCATGCTCTACGGGCTGGTCAAATTCCCCAACATCGCGCACGTTCAGTACGCGATGATCGGCGCCTATCTCTGCTTCGCGCTGCACGCAGCGGGCTGCCCTCTGTTGCTAGCCATCGCGCTGGCAGCCATCGCCACCGGTCTGATCACGCTGGTGCTTCAGAATCTGGTGTTCAAGCGCCTGCTGCGCGGTGGACCGGCGATTGCCATGATCGGCTCGCTCGCCGTGTCGATGCTGGCGGTGGCGATCATGCAGGGACTTGCCGGATCGTTTCCGCGCATGTTCGAGCTGCCCCGGGTCGCCCCCCTCATCATCGGCGACGTGCGCATTGCACGCACGCAGATCTATGCCGTGGCAACCACGCTGGTACTGCTCGCACTCTTTGTCGTGCTGCTGTTCTATACCCGCATGGGCCGCGCGATGCGTGCGCTTGCGAGCAACAGCGCACTCGCCAATGCCTCGGGTTTGAATGCCGCGTTCATCACGTCGTTGGTGAGCTTCATCGCCGGCGCGCTGGCCGGTCTGGGTGGCAGCGTGCTCGCACTGTCGACCGGTGCGCACATCAATCTGGGCCACGACCTGCTGCTGCCGGTGTTTGCCGCGGCGATTCTGGGTGGTCTCGGAAATCCGCTCGGTGCGGTGGTCGGCGCATTGCTGATCGCGCTCACGGAAACCGCCGTCACCAACATCAACTTTGGCCCGCTGTTCGGACAGGAACTCACCTTTCTGCCGGTGTCCTACATCAGCGCCGCATCGTTCTTGATTCTGCTGCTGGCCCTGCTCTTCCGCCCTTATGGCCTGTTCGACCGGGAGGTGCGCCGTGTTTGATTTTCTGATCTCGTCTCTCACCATTGCGGGCATCTACGGCCTGATGGCCCTGGGTCTGAACATTCAGGCGGGCTACGCCGGTCTGCTCAACTTCGGCAACATCGCCTTCGCCGGTCTCGGTGCCTATGCCGCCGGCATTGGCTACAGCCTCGGCTGGCCGCTGCTGCCCAGCCTCGCCATGGGCATTGCACTGGCCATGTTGCTGGGCCTGTTCCTCGCCAGCATGGGCCGCAAGCTGGCCGCCGATTACTGGGGCATTGCCACGCTCGCGGTCGCGGAAATCCTGCGCACCGTGGCCACCAACGAAGGTTGGCTGACCGGTGGTGCCAACGGCATCAGCGCGATTCCCTCGTTGTTCGAAGGACTGGCTCGGCCCTGGGACAGCATCGCGTTTCTGGCGCTGGTGCTGGTCGTGCTGGGCGTCGCCGCCTGGATGTGCTCGCGCCTTGGCAACGGCCGCTTTGGCCGCGCGCTGCGCCTGATGCGCGAAGAACCGCAACTCGCCACCTGCATGGGCTACGACCTCAAGTCGCTCAAGACCCGCGCCATCATGAGTGGTGCCGCAGTCACCGCGATCGGCGGCTTTCTGTATGCGCGCTACATGAGTTTTGCCGGCCCCGACTACATGCTCGCCTCGGAGACCTTTGTGCTCTGGACGATGCTCATGATCGGCGGCATCGGCAACATCGCTGGCGTGCTGACGGGCGTGGTGGTCGTGCAAGCGGCCTATGTGTTTGTGCCATTCATCAAGGATTGGCTGCACCTGAGCTCCGACGTTTCGGGCGCGCTGCGCCTGGGCCTCATCGGCACCATCCTGCTGGTCTGCCTGATGTGGCGCAGCGAAGGTCTGGTCCCTGAAAAACTGAGGAAGATGCCATGACCAAGGCC
>CALMCS010000392.1 GCA_937862875.1 uncultured Comamonadaceae bacterium | reverse complement strand
TCGACAAGCAAGGTCTGAAGATCGAGCTGGGCGTGAAGATCGGCGAAGTCAAGACCTCCAAGAAGGGCGTGTCTGTTGCCTACACCAACGCCAAGGGCGAAGCCCAGACGCTGGAAGTGGACAAGCTGATCGTCTCGATCGGCCGTACCGCCAACACCATCGGCCTGAACCCTGAAGCCGTGGGCCTGGCCCTCGACGAGCGCGGTCAGATCGTTGTGGACGACAACTGCAAGACCAACCTGCCAGGCGTCTGGGCGGTGGGCGACGTGGTTCGCGGCCCGATGCTGGCACACAAGGCGGAAGAAGAAGCCGTTGCCGTGGCCGAGCGCATCGCTGGTCAACATGGCCACGTGAACTTCAACACCATTCCTTTCGTGATCTACACCAGCCCAGAAGTGGCATGGGTGGGCCGCACCGAGCAGCAGCTCAAGGAACAAGGCGTTCAGTACAAGGCCGGTACCTTCCCGTTCCTCGCGAACGGCCGTGCACGCGCTCTGGGCGACACCACCGGTATGGTCAAGTTCCTGGCCGATGCAGAGACCGACGAAATCCTGGGCGTCCACATGGTCGGCCCAATGGTCTCCGAGCTGATCTCCGAAGCCGTTGTGGCGATGGAATTCAAGGCGTCCGCCGAAGACATCGCCCGCATCTGCCACGCACACCCATCGCTGTCCGAATCCACCAAGGAAGCCGCATTGGCAGTTGATAAGCGCACCCTCAACTTCTGATCAACACTGATCGGCATTGAGTAGCAGAAAATGGCTGCCATCGCTTGCACTCCAGGCGTTGGCGGCTATTTGTATTTTTGAGGTTTGGGAGAGACAACGGTGAATGTGAAAGAGGCTTACGAGGCACAGCTGGCCGCCAAGGGATTCCAGAGCGATCCGGCGCAATTGCGCGCGGTGGAGGCGCTGCAGCGCTGCGCGGACGATTGGGCGAACTACAAGCAAAAGCGCTCCAACACCTTGAAGAAGCTGATCAACCACCCCGACTTGCCCAAGGGCGTGTACATGTACGGTGGGGTGGGGCGCGGCAAGAGCTTTCTGATGGAATGCTTCTACAACGCCGTGCCGATCAAGCGCAAGACCCGCTTGCACTTTCACGAATTCATGCGCGAGGTGCACCGCGAGCTGCACCTGATGCAGGGCACGCAGAACCCGCTCGATGTGCTGGGCGCGAAGATCGCCAAGCGCTTCAAGCTGATTTGTTTTGACGAATTTCACGTGGCTGACATCACGGATGCGATGATTCTCCACCGCCTGCTCGATTCGCTGTTCAAGAACGGCGTGGGCTTTGTCACCACCTCCAATTTTGCGCCGGATGATCTCTATCCGGACGGTCTGCACCGCGACCGCATTCTTCCCGCCATTGCCTTGCTCAAGGCGAACATGGAAGTGGTCAACGTGGACAACGGCACCGACTACCGACGCCGCACGCTCGAAAACGCCAAGCTCTATCACACCCCTCTCGGCCCGGAAGCCGAGGCGGCGATGGAGGAAACCTTCAACCAGCTCGCCGAAGTGCCCGATGGAAGCCCCGAGCTGCACATCGAGGCCCGCATCATCAAGGCCAAGCGCCGTGCCGGTGGCGTGGTCTGGTTTGAATTCAATGAACTGTGCGGTGGCCCGCGCTCGCAGAACGATTACCTCGAGATCGCGTCGCAGTTCCACACCGTGCTGCTGTCCAACGTGAAGCACATGCCCGTCAGCATGGCCTCGCCGGCGCGCCGCTTCACCTGGCTGGTGGATGTGCTCTATGACCGTTCGGTCAAACTGATCATTTCTGCCGAGACCGCGCCCGAGGGTCTCTATACTGAGGGTCCCTTGGTGCATGAATTCCCGCGCACGGTGTCGCGCTTGAATGAAATGCAGTCCAAGGAATATCTGGCACTTGAACGCCGTACGGTTGATACCCACCTGACTTGATATGACGAACCGCTTGTTGATGAGTCGAACTCGATGGACCACGGGTCTGCTCGCCCTGCATCTGCTGTGCACGGGCGGATGGGCATGGGCTGCGAAAGCGGCGCAGGATACAGCCGAGACCGAGCAGGCCAATCAGGTACAGATCGAGCGTGACGCCGAGCGCGAGAGCATTCAGAAGCAGCGCAAGGACATCGCGGATCGCCGGACCCGGGACGAGAGCGGTTGCTACAAGAAATTCGCGGTCGAGTCCTGTCTGCGCGACGTGCGCTCGCAGTCCCGTTCACAGGACATGGTGTTGCGCAGCCAGGAGCTGAAGCTCAACGAGGCCGATCGCCGCGAGCGCGCTGCCGAGCGGCTCAAGGACATCGAGGCCACCGAGCAGCAGCAGCGCGACAAGATCGAGGCGGGCCAGGACAAGTTCGATCCGGACAAGGCCCAGACCCAGGAGCAAAACCGCGCGCAAGACCGTCAGCAGCGCGAGTCCGAAGCGCAACTGCGTTCGGAGCAGCAAAAGGCACGGGAGTCCTCGCACGCCCAGTCCGAGGCCAAGCGCCAGGCCAGTACACCGAGCGGGGTGGAGCGTGCGCGGATGAAGTTCGAGGCCAAACAGCAAAAGGCTGCGGAGCGCCGTGCGCGTTACGAAAAGGACATGGCCGACGCTGCCAAGTCAGGCAAGCCGCCCGCAGCGCCGCTGCCCGATTCAGGGGCTCCGGTCAATCCTTGAGGCTTGGCTCACTACCAAGCACCAAGCCAGCGAGCGGTGAAGCTTTAGCGCGCGCCGCTCATCAGTTGCGCCATGGACTGAATTTCCTTCTTGTCCTCTTCCAGCGCTTCAATCTTCACGATCACGAGCGACAGGTTGTCGCCGGTGCCACGCGCACGGGCGCGCGCCTTGTCGATCAGGAATTCGGTGGCTTCGCGCGGTGTCAGCGAGTTCACCACCGAGGCGATCTCGGTCGGCGCAAAGTAATGCCACACGCCATCGCTGCAGGCGAGAATCACATCGCCCGGTTGCAGTGACGGGATCACGTGGCTGGCGGCCGGTGGATCGTTTTCGGTGCCGAGGCAACCCACCAGAATATTGGAATGCGGGTGGCTGTTGGCCTCCGCCTCGCTGATCTCGCCGCGATCGACCAGGGTCTGCACGTAGGAGTGATCGCTGGTGCGGCTGACCATGGCTCCCTTTTGCACGTGGTAGATGCGCGAATCGCCGGCATGCACCCAGTGGCAATCGCCGCGTGGGGTGATGAGGAAGGCGGCCAGCGTGCTGTGCGGCTCCTGCTCCGACGAGATGGCGGTGAGGCGAATGACGATGTGCGATTCGGTGACAATGTGCTTGAGCACCGTTTGCGCGTCGTCCACCTCGGGTGAGAAACGCTCGAACAGCTGCTGCGCCGTCATCATCACCTGGTCCGAGGCCTTGCGGCCACCGCTGCGTCCGCCCATGCCGTCCGCAACAATGCCGAGCACGCAACCGTTGAACCGGGGGTGCGACAGCAGCGCTACCCGGTCTTGTTGGTACTCGCGATCTCCCTTGTGGATCCCGGTAGAGGCGGTAAGGCGAAAGGCTTTGGACATGGCGGACGTGATTCGTTTTTTTGTCTTGTGCGCCGATCGAAGTCGATCAGGCGATTGTTTGTAACACCTATTGCTGCGATTGTTGCGGTAAAAGGTCCTGTCATGCTAATGAATTTTCTTGATTTTGGGTTATCTGTCTCCAAACCGACGCCTTTTTGTCTGTGATGCTGTCCGATTCAATCCCCACGACCGAAGCCCCAAGCGCCCTGGCGACCGAGGTGCACGCCTTGCTGGATCAGGGCGGTGCGCTGGAGCAGGCGCTGCCGCATTTCCAGCGGCGCACCGAACAGCTGGAGATGGCCGACGCGGTGGCGCGCACGGTCGAGCAGGGCGGTCGTCTGGTGGTGGAGGCGGGCACCGGTGTGGGCAAGACCTTTGCCTATCTGGTGCCGGCGCTGCTGAGCGGCAAGCGCATCGTGATTTCCACCGCCACCAAAAACCTGCAGGAACAGTTGGTGCACCGCGACATCCCGAAGCTGCAGGAGGTGCTTGCCAAGAAGGTGGCCGTCTACCGCCGCGTGGCGCTTTTGAAGGGCAGGGCCAACTATCTGTGCCTGCACCGCCTCGACATGGCCACGGCCGATCAGGCGGGAGACCCGTCTCCCAACGCGCTGCGATTGCACGGCGTGCGCGAGTGGGCGAAATCCACGCGCAGCGGTGATGTGAGCGAAATCGTCGCGCTGGAGATGGACGCCCATCTGCAGGCGCAGATCACCTCGACGCGCGACAACTGCCTGGGTGGAAAGTGCCCTCAGTTCACCAGTTGCCATGTCTATCGCGCCCGGCGCACGGCCCTGGCTGCCGATGTGGTGGTGGTCAATCACCATCTGTTTTTCGCCGATCTCGCGGGCCTTTCGGGCGGAGAGTCGGAGCTGCTGTCGCACGCACAGGTGGTGATCTTTGACGAGGCGCATTCGCTCAATGCCGTGGGGCAACAGGCCTTGGGGCGACAGTTCAGCACCCGGCGATTGAGTGCTTTTGCACAGGACCTGCAGCAGACCGGCGAGGCCGAGGCGCAGGGCTGGCGCGATTGGTCCAGTGTGGCGATGGAGCTGATCGGAGCCGCGCGCCAATTGACGGCATGCACCGCGCAATTGCCGGTTCATGCCCGCACGCCGTGGGAGGACGAAGCCCCCGAGGGCGTGTCGGCGTCGCGCTGGGCCGAGGCTTGGCGGGCGATGGTCGATGCGCTCAGAACCGTGTTGTCCGAGCTCGATGCCGTGACCCCGGTCGCTGCGGACTTTGGAAAGCTGCACCAACGCGCCGTGGCGATGCTCGAAACGCTGGAGAGCCTGTCGGAACCGCCGGATGATGTGCAGGTGCGCTGGCTGGAATGCGGACTCGAAGACGTGCAGTTGATGCAAACGCCGCTCGCGACGGGCGCCGAGTTGCAGCGACTGTGGCTGACCTCGCAGACTGCAGAGAACGAGAAATCGTCAGAAAACGCTGCCGAGTCCAGCGCTTGGGATGAGGAAGAAGACGAAAAAGATCTCCCAAAACCCGAAACTGGCAACAAGAAGCCTGTTCGCTCCTTCATCTTCACCTCCGCCACGCTCGGCAACAACGACGCGCTGGACTGGTTCACCGGCCCGCTTGGTTTGCAGGACGCCACCGTGCTGCGGCTGAAAAGCCCGTTCGACTTTGCCGCGCAAGCCGCGCTCTATATTCCCGAGCATCTACCGATCACCAACGACCCACGCCATTCGCAGGCGCTCGCGGAGTGGATTGCCGACGCGGTGCTGCGCCTCGGCGGTCGCACGCTGGTGCTCACGACCAGCCTGCGCGCGATGGCGACCATTTCGGACGTCTTGAAGCAGCGGCTCGCATCCCATCCGGAGGTGGAGCTGTTGGTGCAGGGGCAGACCGCTCACGGAGATATCTCGGCGCGCTTTCAGCAGGCCGATGAGGGATCAGGCGGGGACGACGCTGACAAGGACCAGCCACGCGGTTGCGTGCTCGTGGCCTCGCAGTCGTACTGGCAGGGTTTCGATGTGCCGGGCGATGCGCTGCAGATGGTGGTGATCGACAAGCTGCCGTTTCCGGTGCCGACCGATCCACTGGTGCAGGCGTATTCGACTTATCTCGAGCAGCAGGGCAAGAATCCGTTCAAGGACTTTGCGCTGCAGGAGGCCGCCATGGCGCTGCGGCAGGGCGCAGGCCGTTTGATTCGGCGGGAGAGCGATTGCGGCATTCTGGTCGTGGCAGATGCGCGACTCACCAAGGGCTATGGCAAGTGGTTGCAGCGCCAGCTGCCGCCGATGCGGAAGCTGGCGTCAGAGGATGAGTTTCAGGCGGAAATTGCCCGACTCACCAGAACTTCCACCAAGGATTGTCCTTCTGCTTGAAGCCGAACTTCAGGTAGTCGCTGTTCGGGTAGGAGGTTTCCATCACGCGGCGTGCATCGTCGCGCAATTGCTCCAGGCCCAGCGCGTCGTATGAGCGCATCAGCAGGTACAGGGCTTCTTCGATCGCTGGAACTTCCTTGTAGTCCGCAATCGCCGTCTGTGCACGGCTGATGGCGGCCACATAGGCACCGCGTGCGTAGTAGTAGCGTGCCACGTGCACTTCGTACTGCGCCAACGAGTTGACGATGTAGGTCATGCGCTGGCGAGCGTCCGGTGCGTAGCGTGACTCGG
>CALMCS010000391.1 GCA_937862875.1 uncultured Comamonadaceae bacterium | reverse complement strand
ACTGTCTGCGCCATCGACGCCTAGCCTAGGACCCTATCTCGTCATTCGGGGGCCCAGTTCTTGGGCTCTGCTCGCTGCTTGGTTGGGTGTTTGGGTACCGGGTACCGGGTACCGGATACCGAATGGCTAGCCTGTGGCTGTGGCTGTGGCTGTAGCTGTAGTTGTGGTTGTGGGTCTGATCATTGGCTTAGATTTCCTACGATCTCTCGCAGTTTGAATTTTTGAATCTTGCCCGACGGCGTTGCTGGTAGTTGGGGCAGCAGGTGCAGCTTCTCTGGAATGTATTGCAGCGCCACCTGGTGGTTTTCCAGGAACTGTCGGAGTTCGGCCAGGGTGAGGGTGGCTCCGGCGCGCAGCGCCACTACTGCGCAGGCGCGTTCGCCCAGTCGTTCGTCGGGGTAGGCCACGATGGCGGCGTGCAGGACGTCGGGGTGGCGGTAGAGCAGGGATTCGATTTCCACCACGGGAATGTTTTCGCCGCCGCGAATGATGACGTCCTTGCTGCGGCCGGTGATGCGGATGTAGCCGTGCTCGTCCACGCGTGCCAGGTCGCCGGTGTCGAACCAGTCGTCGGCGTCGGTGGCGTTGAGATGCGGGCGCTTGAGGTAGCCGCCGAAGTTGGAGCTGGAGCGCAGCATCAGCTTGCCTTCCTCGCCCACCGGCAGGGTGCTGCCGTCGGTATCGATGACCTTGATCTCCACGCCCGGCAGTGGCCTTCCGTCGGTCTGTGCGGCGCGCTGATCGTCGTCTTCGGGCAGCGTGGTGGTGACCGCGCCGTTTTCGGTCATGCCCCAGGCGGAGATGATCTTGGCGCCGAGTGCCGCGCGGGCTTGTTCCACCAACGGTCCGGGAATCGGTGCGCCGGCGCTCAGGAAGATGCGCAGGCTGGGAATGCCGCCGCCGCCTTCGTCTGCGGCGACCTGTTTGGACAGGTCGGTGAGGAACGGGGTGGAGGCCATGGTGAAGGTCACGCCCTGCTCGCGGATCAGCGCGATGGCCTGGTGGGGCTCCCAGATGTCCTGCAGCACGGCGCTGGCCTGCAGAACGATGGGCATCATCAAGCCGTACATGAAGCCGGTCTGGTGGGCCATGGGCGAGGCCATGAGCACGACATCGTCCACACCCAGATGCAGCCGCTCGGCGTAGGGAATGATGTTGGCCAAGAGCGTGTTGGCGGTGTGCTGCACGCCCTTGGGCTCGCCCGTTGTGCCCGAGGTGTAGAGCAGCTGGGTGACATCGTCGGGCGAGGGCCGCGAGCGCGTGAGGATCGATTGCGCATCCGGCTCGTTCTCCCACTCCGGGGTGGCGAGCAGGGCGTCAAAGCTGTTGTCGCCCTGGCCGTCGATGACCACGATGTGCCTGAGCAGCGGCAGCTTGGGTTGCAGCGCCGTGGCCATGGCTTCGTAGTCGTGGCCGCGAAAGACCTTGGGCACGATGAACACCTTGGCCTCGCCATGCCCGAGCATGAACGACAGTTCGCGTTCGCGGAAGATGTGCATCAGCGGGTTCAACACCGCACCGATCCGTGAGCAGGCCAGATAGGTGAGTGTGAACTGCCACCAGTTGGGCAACTGGCAGGCCACCACGTCGCCCGCAACGACACCGAGGCGCGAGAGGCCCACCGCCATGCGATCGGCCATGCGGGCCATTTCGCGGTAAGTGAACTGTTGGCGCTCGCCGGTCTCCACGCGCAGCGTCGTGAGCGCCCGCTTGTCGGGGTGCTGGGCCACGCAGGCATCCAACGCGTCGTTGATGGTGCGTTGATACCAGCGCTTTTGCTCGAGCATGCGGGCGCGGCGGGCGGGGAGCAAAACGGCATCGAAATCCATGGCTTGTCTCCTGATGGGGATAGATGAGAGCGCGGTCAGTGAGGCGGTTGCTTGGGGCGTTCGCGTAGGTGGTCTCTGGCCTCAGATCGGCACGGCCTTGCGTCCTGCACGGGTGCGCGCGATGACGGTCTTCATGATTTGCGCCGTGCCGTCGCCGATCTGGAATCCCAGCACGTCGCGCAGCCGCTGCTCCATGATTCCCCGGTCGTATCCGCCGTGGCCATGCGTGAGCAGGCACTGGTGAATCGCGTCGTAGGCGAGCTTGGGCGCCCACCATTTGCACATCGCCGCCTCGGCGCTGTGCGGCAGATCGTGGTCCTTGAGCCAGAGCGCCTGCAGGCACAGCAGGCGCGCGGCGGTGACCTGCGTGTCGAAGTCGGCGAGCGGGTGGCTCACGCCCTGGAACGCGGTCAGCGGCTGGCCAAAGGCCTCGCGCTGCGCCGCGTATTCCCAGCTCTCTTCGAGCGAGGCGCGGGCCACGCTCAGCACCTGCAGTCCGATGAGCGCGCGCGAAAAATCGAAGCCCTGCATCACCTGCACGAAGCCCTTGTTCTCGTCACCGAGCCGGTGATCGACGGGCACGCGCACGTTTTCAAAGAACAGCGAGCCGCGTCCAATCGCGCGCTGGCCGTGGCAGTCGAAACGGTTGCGCGTGAGGCCCGGCACATCGCAGGGCACGAGCAGCGCGGTCACGCCGTGGGCTCCCGAGTCGATGCTGCCGGTGCGCCCGAAGACGACCACGGCATCGGCCTGATCGGCCGCCGAGATCGATGTCTTCTCGCCGTTGATCACGTACTCGTCGCCCACGCGTTCGACACGCAGGCGCAGGTTGGCCGCATCCGATCCGCCGCGCGGCTCGGTCAGCGCGATGGCGAGCAGTGCCTCGCCCTGCGTGAGCCTTTCGAGCCACGGACGAGCGACCTCGGGCTGGCCGTGCTGCGCCAGAATCTGCCCGTTGAGCGAGGCCAGCAGGTTGATGTAGCTGATCGACAGATCGGCCTTGGCGATCGCCTCGTGGATCACTCCGGCGGCCAGGCTGCCCATGCCCTGTCCGCCGACGGCCTCGGGCAGTTCCGGCGCGATGAAGCCCATCTGGCCCATCTCGCGCATCAGCGCCCGGTCGAGCACGCGGGTCTGGTCGCGCTCCAGAAATCCTGGGGCCACGCGGCCTTGCGCAAAACGCTCGGCGTGCTCGCCCAGCGCCTGCAGGTCTTCGTTCAAATAGGGGTTCATGGGACGGTCCTTCGCGCCTGGGCTTTACTTCACGTATTTGCGGAACTCGGGCTTGCGCTTTTCCTTGAGGGCGTTGACGCCTTCGCGCGACTCGTCGGTGTCGTAGTAGAGCTTGAGCGCATACATACCGAGGCCCGCAATACCGGCCTGGTGCGCGGTGTCCATGTTGAAGCTGCGCTTGGCGATCGCGATGGCGGTGGGGCTGCGTTCGCAGATTTCCTCGGCCCATTGCTGCACGGTCTCGTCGAGCTTGTCGGGTGCCACGCAGAGGTTGGCCAGGCCCATCGCTACGGCTTCCTGACCGCTGTAGCGCTTGTTCAGGTACCAGATTTCGCGCGCCTTCTTCTCGCCCACAACGCGTGCGAGGAAGGCGGTTCCGTAGCCCGGATCGACCGATCCCATCTTCGGGCCGACCTGGCCGAACACGGCCTTTTCCGAACAGATCGTCAGATCGCAAATCGTGCACAGCACGTTGCCGCCGCCGATCGCGTAACCCTGCACGCGCGCAATCACCGGCTTGGGCACGTCGCGGATTGCCGTGTGCAGTTCTTCCATCGGCAGGCCGATGGTGCCGCGTCCGTCGTAGTTGCCGTCGTGCGCGGATTGGTCGCCGCCGGTACAGAACGCCTTTTCGCCCGCGCCTGCCAGCACGATGCAGCCCACCGCGCGGTCGTAACCCGCCTTGTTCAGCGCCTTGATGATTTCATCGCAGGTGGTGCCGCGAAACGCGTTCATCTTGTCGGGACGGTTGATGGTGATCCACGCTACGCCGTTGCGGACTTCGTAAAGGATGTCTTCGAATTGCATGATGGGTTGCTCCAATGTGTCTGTCGAAATGTGGGTGGGCGATCAGCCGTTCATCGTCAAGCCGCCGGATACGCTGAGTACCTGGCCGGTGATGAAGCCCGCGTCGTCGCTCGCGAAGAACGCGATCGCGCCGGCCAGGTCCTGCGGCTGGCCCAGACGGCCGAGGGGAATGGCGCGGGTGAAGGCCTCGCGCAGCTTGTCCGGGTTGGGTGCGGTGTCGGTCACGGCGGACAGCAGGGCGGTCTCGGTCGGGCCGGGGCAGACGACGTTCACGGTGATGTTCTGGCGCGCATGTTCGCGGGCCAGCGTTTTGGAAAACGACACCAGGCCGCCCTTGCAGGCGGCATACACCGCCTCGCCGGACGAGCCGACGCGGGCCGCGTCCGAGGCGATGTTGACGATGCGACCGGACTTGCGCGCCACCATGCCGGGCAGCACGGCGTGGTGCATGTGCAGCGCACCGACGAGGTTGATGGCGATGAGGCGCTCCCATTCGTCGGCGGTGGTCTGCGTGAAGGGCTTGAACACGTCCCAGCCGGCGTTGTTGACGAGCACGTCCACAGGGCCCAGCGCCGCTTCGGTGGTTTGCAGCGCCGCATCGATCTGCGAGCGGAGCGTGATGTCGCAGGCCACGGCCAGCGCGCGGCCTCCGGCGGCGGTGATGCGGGCGGCCGTTTTTTCGGCGGCCGCGAGATCGCGGTCAAATACCGCAACGCGTGCGCCTTCGAGTGCCAGTCGTTCGCAGGTGGCACCACCGATGCCGCCGCCGCCGCCCGTCACAATGATGGTTTTGTCCTTCAATCCTTGCATGAGACCTCCGTAAGCGCCCGAGAACAGCGCGATGAAAAATGCAATTACGTAAACATGTTGTCATATAATACGACTGCGGATCGCGGTTGGCAACTCACGATAGAAGTTCAATAATTATGGAATTCCCTAATAAGAATGGCGAAGTGGCGCAGCTTGAGTTGGCCAATAGAATTTTCTTTCGTTTGTATCAATGCGCAAACATGTTGCATAAAACCGGGAGCCGGGCCGTGGAGCAGCTGGGGCTGACGACGCAGCAATGGGCGGTGCTCGGCGCGCTGTCCCGCCCCGAGGCGGAGCGCGGCATGGGGGTGGGAGAGCTGGCGCGCTATCTGATGGTGAGTCGGCAGAACCTGTCGGGGCTGGTCGGGCGCATGGAGCGCGACGGCCATCTCGAGCTGGTGGCCGATCCCGAGGACCGCCGCTCGCGCCTGGTGCGCATGACCGCCGAGGGCAGCCGCGTGTGGCGCGACGAGGCCCCGGCGCTGATCCAGAACTATTACGAGCAGGCGCTGGCCGACTTCTCGGTGGGCGACACCGCGCATTTGCTGCACTACCTGCTCAAGCTGCTGGACAACATGCAGGCCATCGACGTGCGCAGCGGCTCCGCAGAAGAAGCTCCGGCGGAGCAGCCCAAGGGCAAGTAACATCACGGCTTCGAACTGCCGCAATTCAATAGCGGCAGTCTTTTAACCCCGCCACAAGGGGCCGCCACGTGAAACCCGGGACCTACTCCGCATGAGCTTTTCTGGCCTGCTCGCGCAATTGCTCAACGGCCTTGCCAGCGCCTCGTCGCTGTTCCTGGTGTCCGTCGGGCTGTCGCTGATCTTTGGTGTCACGCGCTGCATCAACTTTGCGCATGGCTCGTTCTACATGCTGGGCGCGTTCGTCGCCTATTCCAGCGTGGACCTGCTTTCTCCGTACATCGGTTTCTGGCCCGCGCTGCTGCTGGCTCCGCTGGTGTGCGGCGCGTTGGGCGCGCTGACCGAAATGCTGCTGCTGCGGCGCATCTACAAGGCCCCCGAGCTGTTTCAGTTGCTCGCCACGTTTGCGCTGGTGCTGGTCATCAAGGACGCGGCGCTGTGGATCTGGGGACCCGAGGAGCTGTTCGGCCCGCGCGCCGTCGGTTTTGAAGGCGCGGTGGAAATCTTCGGGCGGCAATTCCCGACCTACGACCTGCTGCTGATTGCCGTGGGTCCGCTGGTCCTGCTGGGTCTGCATCTGCTGCTCACCAAGACCCGTTTCGGCACGCTGGTGCGCGCGGCCACACAGGACCGCGAGATGGTGGGCGCGCTGGGCGTGAATCAGGCCTGGTTGTTCACGGCGGTGTTTGCCTTGGGCACGCTGTTGGCGGGCCTGGGCGGCGCGCTGCAATTGCCGCGCGAACCCGCAAGTCTGGAGATGGACATGCTCACGATCGGCGCGGCGTTTGTCGTGGTGGTGGTGGGCGGCATGGGCAGCATTCCCGGTGCGTTTGTCGCGGCGCTGCTGATTGCCGAGCTGAAGGCGGTGTGCATCTGGCTTGGGTTGCAAGAGGTTTTCGGTGTGGAGATTTCGTTCTCCAAACTCACGCTGGTGGTGGAGTTTCTGGTGATGGCCGCGGTGCTGGTCTGGCGGCCCTGGGGCTTGATGGGCAAGCCGCAATCGCTCACGCGCAACGCGGCGGCCAACGAGCTGCCGATGCGCGCGGCTGGCAGCGGCGCCACCGCCGCCTGGATCGCCCTGCTGCTGATGCTCTTCGGCCTGCCGCTGGTGATGGGCCAGGAAAGCTACGCGACGGTGCTGCTCACCGACATGGCGATCGCGGCGCTGTTTGCGGCCAGCCTGCATTTCATTCTCGGCCCGGGCGGCATGCACTCGTTTGGCCACGCGGCGTACTTTGGTCTGGGCGCGTATGGCGCGGCCCTGCTGGTGCGGCATCTGAATCTGCCGATGGAGGCCGCGCTGGTGCTTGGCCCCCTGGTGGCCGCGGCCGGTGCGCTGCTCTATGGCTGGTTCTGCGTGCGGCTGTCGGGCGTGTACCTCACCATGCTGACGCTGGCGTTTGCGCAGATCACCTGGGCGATCGTGTTCCAGTGGGACGACGTGACCGGCGGCAGCAACGGGCTGACCGGCGTGTGGCCACCGGAGTGGGCGTCGCATGGCGCGGCGTTCTATTGGTTGACTTTGGCGGTCTGCGCTGCGGCGATTTACCTGCTGCGCCGCATGCTGTTTTCACCGCTCGGCTTCGCGTTGCGCGCGGGGCGCGATTCGGCCTTGCGTGCCGATGCCATGGGCATCGACGTGCGGCGCGTGCAATGGGCGGCGTTCGTGATCGCGGGCCTGTTCGCGGGGCTGGCGGGCGCGTTGTTTGTGTTTTCCAAGGGCAGCATTGCGCCGGATGCGCTGTCGGTCACCAAGTCGGTCGACGCACTGGTGATGGTGCTGCTGGGCGGCGTGCAGACGCTGGCGGGCCCTGTGGTGGGCGCGTCGGCATTCACGTGGCTGCACGACACGATTGCGCGCAACACCGAGTATTGGCGCGGCCTGCTGGGCGTGATCATGCTCGCGCTGGTGTTGCTGTTTCCGCAGGGCATTGCGGGCTTTGCCGAGGCGCTGTTGGCCCGCTTTGCGGTGCGCAAGGAGGTGCGGGCATGAGCATGACGACCACCACAACCAAGACGACCAACGACACCAACAACACCAGCGCCACCACCTTGCTGCAGGTCGATCAGCTCAGCAAGTCCTTCGGCGGCGTGAAGGCCGTGCAGGGCGTTTCCTTCTCGGTGCAAGCCGGTGAGTTGCTGGCATTGATCGGCCCCAACGGCGCGGGCAAGACCACCACCTTCAACATGGTGGGCGGCCAGCTCGCCCCCGATTCCGGACGCGTCCTGCTCGGCGGCGACAACATCGCGGGCCTGCCGCCGCGCGCCATTTGGCGCAAGGGCGTGGGGCGCACGTTCCAGATCGCGCAGACTTTTTCGTCCTTCACCGTGCTCGAAAACGTGCAGGTGGCCTTGCTGTCGGCGGACAAGCGCATCTGGCAATTCTGGCCGCGCGCCGGCCAGCATCGCCGCGCCGATGCGCTGGCGCTGCTCGCCAGCGTGGGCATGGATTCGCAGGCCGATCGCGCGTGCAGCGAACTGGCCTATGGCGACGTCAAGCGCGTGGAGCTCGCCATGGCGCTGGCGCATGCGCCGCGCCTGCTGTTGATGGACGAGCCCACCGCGGGCATGGCGCCGGCCGAGCGCGTGGAGCTGATGCAGCTCACGCGCCGCATTGCGCGCGAGCGCCAAATGGGCGTGCTCTTCACCGAGCACAGCATGGACGTCGTGTTCGGCCAGGCCGATCGTGTGGCGGTGCTGGTGCGCGGCAAGCTGCTCGCACAGGGCACGCCGCAGGAGATTCGCGACGATGAACGGGTGCAGCAGGCCTATCTGGGCACGGGGCTGGTGCTGGAGAAAATGGCATGAACAACGCAGTCACAGTCACCACCACGGCCAAGGCCAAGGAGTCGGGCACGGAGTTTTTGCTCGACGTGCAGCAACTCAACGCCTGGTACGGCGCGGCGCAGATTCTGTTCGACGTGGCGCTCAATGTGCGACGCGGCGAGGTGGTTGCGCTCATGGGCCGCAACGGCGCGGGCAAATCCACCACGCTCAAATCGATTGCCGCACTGGTGCCGCGGCGCGAGGGCGTGATCCGCTTTCACGGCGAAGACATCTCCCAGAAAGCGTCGCACCAGATCGCACAGCGCGGGCTCGGTTTCGTGCCGGAAGACCGGCGCATCTTCACCGAGTTGACGGTGCTCGAAAACCTGGAGGTCGGTCGCCAGGCCCCGCGCCAATGGCCCGACGGCTCGCCGGTGCAGCACTGGACGCCGGAGCGGCTGTTTCAGCTGTTCCCCAACTTGGGCGAAATGCCCGATCGACCGGGCGGCGCGATGAGCGGCGGCGAGCAGCAGATGCTCAGCGTCGCGCGCACGCTCATGGGGCAGCCGTATCTGGTGCTGCTGGACGAGCCGTCCGAGGGCGTGGCTCCGATCATCGTGGAGCAGATGGCGCGTGCGATTCAGGAGCTCAAGCAGCAGGGCGTGGGCATTCTGCTCAGCGAGCAGAACCTGCCGTTCGCGCAGTTTGTGGCCGATCGCGCGTATGTGCTCGAAAAAGGCCAGATCGTGCACCACGCCCCGATGCACGAGCTGGCGCAAGACACCCAGGTGCGCAGGCAGTATCTGGGCGTCTGACCCCGCAGCGGGCGCAACCATGCGTTCCTGACACCACTGGCGGTTGAAACCACCGGCTGATTCCTTCCCCATCCCGGCGTTATCAGAAATAACCCGGTTTTCATGGAACCGCTGGCTCCTGGGCGTTACTCACTCCGTACACATATCAGCGGGGCGCTATGTCATCGCCCCATTGGAACCAGGAGCTCACATGCAACAGGAAGACTTCGATCGATTGGCACAGGAAGTCGATCAGGCCATTGCAAACGCCGAAAGCGCCCTCGCCGAAGCGCGCGAACGTCGCGAAAAGGCGGGCTTTGGCGGTGACGACGCGCGGGCCAGGATTGAAAGCCTGCTCACTCCCGAAGAGATTGCCGAAGTCGAGGCCCAGGTGCGCGCCGAGCTGGAGCTGCTCGAGCGGGACGCCCAATTCAAAAGAGCCCAAAGCGGCCAATCCGGCACCACGGCAACCCAGGTCCGCCACAAACGCCAGATGATTTGACGCACTGCGCGTGCTGAGTTGAGTCGAGTTCAGTTCAAGGAGAACACCATGGATATTGGATCAAGCGGATCAATCGGGGGCGCAAACCTCAACCCCTTGGGTACATCGGTCGACGGCGCGGGCACTGCCGCCAAGGCGGCGTTGAAGAGCGGCTTGTTTTCACTGCACGCGGAGCAGCGCCTGCAGGTCGCCGTGGATGAAATGCGTGCTCTGCAGCAGCAAGGATCCTCGGTCTCTGCGGGAATGGGCGGTGGCCCGCGCCTGTTCAGCGAGGAGAGTGCGGCG
>CALMCS010000390.1 GCA_937862875.1 uncultured Comamonadaceae bacterium | reverse complement strand
GGTGACGTAGTCGGCTTCGTCCTTGGGCAGGCCCATGAGTTCCATGACGGTGCGGCCGGAGAGCACGCTGGACTCGAACAGTTCGCGCTCCACATGTTCCACGCCGAGGTCGCGCAGTTGGTTCCAGTGGGTGACGTCGCGGGCGCGGGCGACTATCTTGAGGTGTGGGAAATGCTTGCGCACGATCTGCACGATCTTGAGTGACTGCTCGGGGTTGTCGACCGCGATGACGATGACCTGGGCGTGTTCAGCGCCGGCGATGCGCAGCAGGTTGACGCGTGTGGCGTCGCCGTAGAAGACGCGGTAGCCGAAGGTGTGTGCGACCTCCAGCATCTCCACGCTGTGGTCGAGCACGGTGGCGGCGGTGCCTTGTGCCAGCATCATGCGGGCGACGATCTGGCCGTATCTGCCGAAGCCCGCGATGATGACGGGGGCCGACTGGGGCTCGGAGATTTCCTTCACATCGGAGGGCGTGGTCTTGAGCGTGGCGAAGCGCTTGAGCAGCACGCGGTCCATCACCACCAGCAGCAGGGGGGTGATCAGCATGGACAGCGCGACGGCACCGATCAACAGCGAGGCGGTCTCGCCGGGAATGGCGTTGAAGGTGGCACCGGCCTGGAACACCACGAAGGCGAATTCACCGCCTTGCGCGAGCAGCAGCGTGAACACCGGGCGCTCCTGGTACGGCATCTTGGTGACGGTGGCGAGCAGGTAGATCACCACGGCCTTGAGCGCGACAAAGCCGAACAGCAGCGCCAACATGATCCACGGAGACGCGATGATCACGCCGAAGTCGATGCTCATGCCGACGGCGATGAAGAACAGGCCGAGCAGCAGGCCCTTGAACGGCTCGATGTCGGTTTCGAGCTCGCGGCGGTATTCGCTGTCGGCGAGCAGCACGCCCGCGAGAAAAGCTCCCAGCGCCATCGACAGGCCCACGGTCAGCATCAGCATGGCGATGCTCACCACCAGGAACAGCGACGTGGCGGTGAAGATTTCAGGGGTCTTGCTTTTGGCGATCCAGCGCAGCAGCGGGCGCAGCAGCAGGCGACCGCCGAGCACGATCGCGCCGACCACGCCAATGATTTTTGCGGCCTCCCAGGCGATGAAGCCCGGGTCGTGGCGCACGCCGTGGCCTTCGGTCATGGCAGTGGCGACGCCGAGCAGCGGCAGCAGCGCCAGAATCGGGATGGCGGCAACGTCCTGGAACAGCAGGATCGAAAACGCTTTTTGACCGCTGTCGGTGCGCATCAGGTTGCGCTCTTCCAGCGATTGCAGCGCGACGGCGGTCGACGACAGCGCCAGACCGAGTCCACCCACCAGACCCACGCGCCACGGCAGTCCCGCCGCCCACGCGACCAGCCAGAGCACGGCGGCGCAGCCAATCATCTGCGCGCTGCCGAGCCCGAAAATCGGTCGGCGCATGCTCCAGAGGCGGCTGGGTTGCAGCTCGAGGCCGACGAGAAACAGCATCAGCACCACGCCGAATTCCGCGAAGTGCAGGATGTCCTGCACATTGCTCACCAGGCCGAGCCCCCAGGGACCGATGGCGATGCCTGCCGCGAGATAACCAATGATGGCGCCCAGCCCGAGCGCGCGGGCGATGGGAACCGCGATCACGGCTGCCGCAAGATAGGTGAAGCCGTAGGTGAGCCAGGTAGGGGCGTTGGACATAGAGCGAGCGCGGCTTTGTTTTGGTTTTTCGGGGAACAGCGATCCCAATTTTGGCACCGGCGATGCGCGATGCGACTTTCGGGCGCGGCTTCACCATAGCGAAAGCGAGGCTGGCTGCGGTTGCTTATGGGTTTTGTATTTGTAAGTTTTGGTTATTGCCTCGGATTCCGTTCAGGTAAGCGCTCCGCTCAGGTGAGCACGAGGGTTCTTGCATAAAATTTCGCGTTCTTTCTTTTTTCAAATTTCGGCACAGCGAACGGGGGCGGCATGGATTGGCATACGTGGATGGCGTTTTTTGCGGCATCTTGGTTGATTGCGTTGTCACCTGGTTCGGGGGCCGTCTTGAGCATGAGCCACGGTCTGTCCTACGGCGTGCGCAAGACCGAAGGGACCATTCTGGGTCTGGAAATCGGTCTGCTGTTCATCCTGCTGGTGGCCGGTGCGGGCGTGGGCTCGCTGCTGCTGGCGTCCGAGATGGCGTTCAACGTCGTCAAGGTGCTGGGTGCCTGTTACCTGATCTATCTGGGTCTCATGCAGTGGCGCTCGGGCGCGGGCAATCCGATGAACGCCGAGGCCGCAGCGGCTCCGATGAGCCTGCGCCGCCGCGTGTTCACCGGCATGCTGACCAATGCCACCAATCCCAAGGGCATCGTCTTCATGGTGGCGGTATTGCCCCAGTTCATGACCGAATCCCGCCCGCTGTGGACGCAACTGGCGGTCATGGCCGTGACGTTGATCGGCGTGGACATGGTGGTGATGACGGGCTACGCGGCCAGCGCCAGTGCGCTGCGCAACTTCATGCGCAGTGCCCGCGCGATGCGCAATCAAAACCGCGTGTTCGGCGGCTTGCTGATGTTGGTGGGCGCGGGCCTGTTCTTCGTGAAGCGCGGTGGCCAACAGGCCTGACGAAGGCGAGCGCTAACTTCTGATTCTGGGTTTCAGCGCCTCCCCGAATTTCGCCAAACCACTATCAAACGACTACCATTGCACTTTGCTCGCGCTTTGACGACGGGCGATCTGCAAAGGAGTCAGGCATGGCGGTGGTTGCAGTGACAAATCCCAAAGGCGGCGTCGGTAAATCGACGCTGTCCACCAACATCGCCGGATACTTTGCCCGGCAGAGCGATGCGGTGGTGCTCGGCGACGTGGACCGGCAGCAGTCCTCGCGATTGTGGCTGAACCAACGCCCCGCGGCGGCCCGTCCGATTGGCGCGTGGAAGATCGCCCCGGACGACATGGATCGCCCACCCAAGCAGGTGGCGCACGCGGTGCTCGACACGCCTGCCGGGTTGCACGGCAAGCTGCTCAAGGAAGTGCTCAAGCTCGCCGACAAGATCATCGTGCCGCTGCAACCCAGCGTGTTCGATATCTTCGCCACCCAGGAATTTCTCAGCGAGCTGGCCGCCCACCGCCACGGCGGCCGCGCCCAGATCGGCATCGTGGGCATGCGCGTGGATCCCCGCACCATTGCCGCAGACAAGCTGCACGCCTTCGTCGACGGACTGGGTTTCCCGGTGCTGGGCTATCTGCGCAGCACGCAGAACTATGTGCACCTCGCCGCCCACGGGCTGAGCCTGTTCGATGTGGTGCCCGGCCGCGTCGAGCGCGATCTTGAGCAATGGCAGGGGATCTGCAACTGGCTGGATGACGCTGCTGCGCATTGAACAGACGAAAAAAAATCGCTCCCTGTAGGGGGAGCGATTCATTCATTCGATCGAACAGCCGTGAGGCTGTTGATGTCTTATTGCACCGAACCTTCGCCAGCCAGGCTGTTGCCGCCACGGGCAGTAGCTTGGCGTTGCACGTCGGAACGGGCCAGTGTGGAGCCTTGAGTAGCAGTACCTGGCAGGGTGTAGCTGTCGCCACCGGCCATTGGCAGGGTGCCGTCCTTGCGAGCTGCCACAACGGCGTTGCTCACTTGCTGACGGGACAGAGTGCTCTGTGCGTTGTAGATGTCAGGGGCAAAGCCGGCTTCGGCGCTTTGGACTTGGGCTTGTGCAGCAACGGCACTCAGGGACAGAACAGCAGCTACAGCAGCGATATTCAGGATGGACTTCATGATATTTCCTTTTCAATTCAACGGTTATTTCGCTAAACGATGGCGGTGGCCACTGGGGCTTACCGTCTTCTTCTTTTCTCGGTGAGCGGTGACTCCGTGCATCGATGTAGTAAATGTATTCCTGTCACACGATTGAAAAAAGTATCTGTTAAGCAATTCATTGTTTTAAAAACTGAAATAATCGCGCAGGAACTTTTTGTTGGTTGTTGTGGGAGCTGGCGAAAATGGACAAGCTGCAAGCGATGCATGTATTCCAATCGGTCGTGGACGAGGGCGGCTTTGCCGCTGCGGCGCGGGCCCTGGATATGTCGGCGGCGGGCGTGACGCGCTACGTGTCGGAGCTCGAGAGCGACGTGGGCGCACGGCTGCTGCAGCGCACGACCCGCAAGGTGTCGTTGACCGATGCGGGCGAGGCCTATCTGGCGCGGGTTCGGCACATCCTGAACGACGTGGAGGATGCGCGCTCCGTGGCGCAGGCGCACACCATGGAGGTGGCGGGAATGCTGCGGGTGATCGCATCGCCGCTGCTGGCCACGCATTTGCTTGCGCCCGCGATTGCCGGGTTTCGGCGGCTGCATCCGCAGGTGACCTTCGATGTGGCGGTGGAGGCATTCGGTCCCGGATCGGTGAGCGATTACGACATTCGCCTGCTGTCCGCCCCCTCGGACTTCAATGGCAACATCATTGCGCGGCCGATCATCACCACGGTGGGCGTGCTGTGCGCATCGCCCGAATATCTGCGCGAGCACCCCGCGCCCCAGCGGCCCGAGGACCTGAAGAACCACGACTGCCTGCAATTCAAGAATCCGGAGCGGCGCAGCGGCGTCTTTCTGCTGACCAATCCAGAAGAAGATGGGTTGACGGTGGAGGTGGCCGTGCGCCCGGTGTTCCAGGTCAATTACGTGGACACGTTGCTGCGCGCCGTGCTGGACGGCGCGGGCATTGGCTCGCAGCCGGTCGACTTGGCCGCGCCGTATCTCAACAGCGGGCGCTTGGTGCGCGTGCTTGCGCCCTGGACGACGGGGCAGTTGACGCTGTACGCGGCACTACCCAGTCGCAAATTTCTGCCGGCCCGCACGCAGGCGTTTCTGGACTACCTGACCGAGCGCACGCGCAGGTTGGTGCATTCCGCCATGGTGCGCGCGGCCGAGCACAGCGATCAGATCCTGCGCTCCGACGATCCGCTCTGATCGAAAAAACGGCGATCAGCTCGCGGGTTGGGGCGATGCGGGCTGTACAAACCCGTTTTGCCGCCACGCTTCAAACACCGTCACCGCAACGGCGTTGGAGAGGTTGAGGCTGCGCTGATCCGGCAGCATCGGCAGGCGCAGGCGCTGGTTGAGCGGAAAGGAATCACGCAACTCGGGCGGCAGTCCGCGCGATTCGGAGCCGAAGATCAGCCAGTCGCCGGGTTGGAAGGCGGTATCGAAAACCGATTGGCTGCCGCGCGTGGTCATCGCGAACATGCGCGACTCGTCGGGCTTTTCTTCGCGCAGCAAGGCGGTCCAGCCCGAGTGGCGGAGCACCTCGGTGTACTCGTGATAGTCGAGGCCGGCGCGGCGCATGTAGCGGTCTTCCATCGAAAAACCAAGCGGCTCGACCAAGTGCAGGCGGCACCCGGTATTGGCGGCCAGACGGATCACATTGCCCGTGTTGGGCGGGATTTCGGGTTCGACGAGAACGATGTTCAACATAGCCCGTATTGTCGTTGTCTTGTGAGCATCATCAAGCGACAAGCAGAAAGTTTTGCGTGGGAGCGCCCTGGGAAAGACCGGCAATACCGAGAAATGCGAGCCTTTGTGTGAATTATGTGAGCCGTTCGTGTGCTTTTGTAGTGTGTTTGACTGCGACGTGAATCACGTCGTCCGCGCCAGCACCAGCGCGCTCACCTCGCGAGCACCGGCCGCGCGGACCCGTTGGGCGGTGCAGTGCAGGGTGGCTCCTGTCGTCATGACATCGTCGATCAGCAGCACGCGGCGGTTGTGCAGTGTGGATCGCTTTCTGGGATGGATTTCAAAAGCGGAGTCCAGGTTGCGCAGGCGCTGCTCGCGGCGCAGCGAGCTTTGGGCCTCGGTGTGGCGGGTGCGCAGCAGCAGGTCGGGGCGCAGCTTGCCGCTCGCGTTCAGGTGGCGGGCGAGCAGCAGGGCCTGGTTGAAGCCGCGCTCGGCCAGCCGTTGGCGGGACAGCGGAATGGGCAGGATGAGTTCTGCATGGCGCACCAGGGCCGCCGCGTTCGGGGCGCGCAGCAGCAGTTCGGCGAGCGGCGCGGCCCAGCCCGGGTCGTGCTGGAATTTGAACTGGGTGATCAGCGTGGACCAGGGGTAGGCGTAGTCCACCGCGGCAATGCAGGCATCCAGCATGGGTGGGTGGCGCAGGCACTCGCCGCAGTGCGAGACGCCCTCAGGCACAGGGATCGCGCAGGTGGGGCAGCGGTGGGTGTTGCTGAAAAAATGGGCAGTGCAATCGGCGCAGATGCGTTCGGCCGGCCAGCGGCGGCACAGGGCGCACTGGCTCGGCACGCGTTGCCACAGCGCAGTGGCGGACGCGGCGACCGAGGCCAGCCGCCCGGATATCCCTCTCAAGCTCGTGATTAGCATGTTCTCCCTACAATTCGACACTCTCCATGTCTGAACAACAACTGCCTCCCACCATTGATCCGAACGCTGCCGAACGCTGGCACGCGTTGCCTGCAGCAACCTCACCGTGGCTGCACGAAGAAATCGCGCGCCGCATGCAGGACCGGCTTCAGTGGATGACCGCCAAGCCGGGCAACTGGTGCGACTGGGATCCGCTGCGAGGCGGAACGCAGGGCCATGCTCTGGTGCAGCAGCGCTTCCCCGAGGCGATGAGTCAGATCACGGAGACCTCGTCCCCCAAGGGTCAGCAGCAGGCGCAGGAGTTGTTCGGCAAGCCGTGGTGGAACCTGTCCCGCTGGTCAGGCCCCGCACAGCAATTCGGCATGCCGCAGGATGCCAGCGTGGAGATGCTCTGGGCCAATATGGCCTTGCATACTGCTGCGAATCCTCAAGCCTTGATCGCTCAGTGGCACCGCGCCCTGGCGGTGGACGGCTATGTGATGTTTTCCTGCCTCGGTCCCGACACTGTGCGCGAGCTGCATTCGCTGTACGCCGACATGGGTTGGCCCGTGCCCGGTCACTCGATGACCGACATGCACGACTGGGGCGACATGCTGGTGCACGCCGGTTTTGCCGAGCCGGTGATGGACATGGAACGCGTGACGCTCACCTTCGCGACGCCCGAGCGCCTGCTTCAGGAGCTGCGCGAGCTGGGTCGCAATCTGCATCCGCAGCGCTTTCCGGCCCTGCGCGGGCGCGGATTCAAACAGAAACTGGAATCAGCGCTGGCCGAACGCCTGACAGATTCTGCCCAAGGTGGTCAATTGGCGATTACCTTCGAGATTATTTACGGCCACGCTTTCAAGCCCCAACCTCGGGTGGCGGTGGAAGCGAACAGCGCCGTTTCTTTGGACGACATGCGCACGATGTTGCGTAAAGGTCGCCAGTAATCGCGCAATATTCAGGTTGCGCCCCCGCGTGTCAATGATTTTCATCAATGCGCGCTACAATTCTTGTTGATTGCGGATTCGGAACTTTATGACGGCGGGTTGCTCATAGGGCAGCGCTTTGATTGCCTTGACTGATGTCAAGGCCTGAATGCGTGTGTGCCAATTCTTCTCGGGACTAATGCGGATTGCATGAGTTTTGATGGCTGGGCATGCTGCTGATATTCGTAAAGTTTCTAGCGGGGCTCATTCATGAATCCCGCGATGGATTGCGGAGACAACAGGCTGCAGGATGACAGCCTGGATTTGATGGAAACCGGGTTCATGTGGACTCTGGATTGATCGGGCAGCTTTGGGACCATCAAAGGGGGCTTGCCGGACGGTCTGGTTAGTGGGATTCGCATGGCTTTGTCGAGGGTCTGACCCACGCGGACGCGACAGAGGCTTGGTCAAATTAAGGCTTAGAAGTAAGTGAGAACTATGAAGAGCATTTCCAAAAAGCTGGCTTCTATGCTGCTGGTGACCGGGACGTGGATCGGCACTGCAGCCCATGCGGTCCAGGACTTACCCGGCGGCCCAGCGGTCAAACAGCTCAACCTTGCGCCTCCAGTGACGCGCATTGCTGAAGAGCAGCATTTCCTGCATTGGATGATGTTGATCATCTGCACGGTGATATTCATCGCCGTTTTTGCGGTGATGTTCTATTCCATCTGGAAGCACCGCAAATCCCGCGGCGCCAAGGCAGCGAATTTTCATGAGTCCGTCACCGTCGAAGTGATCTGGACGATTGTTCCTTTTGTCATCGTGATCCTGATGGCGCTTCCCGCCACCAAGGTGCTGGTGGCGCAGAAGGACACCACCAACGCCGACCTCACCGTCAAGGCCACTGGTTACCAGTGGAAATGGGGTTACAGCTACATCGCCGGTGAAGGTGAGGGCCTGAACTTCATCTCCACACTGGACATGGCTCAACGCCAGATGTCCAACAGCGGTGATGTGACCAACGCTCCCAACGATTACCTCTTCAAGGTGGACAACCCGCTCGTGGTGCCCGTCAACAAGAAGGTGCGCGTGATCACCACGGCCGAAGACGTGATTCACTCCTTCATGGTGCCGTCCTTCGGTATCAAGCAGGATGCGATCCCCGGTTTCGTGCGTGACACCTGGTTCCGTGCAGAGAAAGTGGGCGACTACTACGGCCAATGCGCCGAGCTGTGCGGCAAGGAACACGCGTACATGCCAATCCACGTGAAGGTGTTGTCTGCTGAAGACTACTCCGCGTGGGTCGGTGACCAGAAGAAGAAGGCTGCGGCCAAGCAGGACGATCCCACCAAGGTGTGGACCATGCCTGACCTGATGGCTCGCGGCGAGAAGGTCTACACGGCCAATTGCGCGGCCTGCCACCAGGCCAACGGCAAGGGCGCTGGCCCGATCAAAGCACTGGACGGCAGCGCTGTGGTGCTTGGCCCAACGGCTGACATGATGCATGCGGTGCTGGAAGGCCGTGCCAACGGCGCGATGCCTGCCTGGAAGCAACTGAGCGATACCGATCTGGCCGCTGTGGTGACGTTCGCCAAGAACCACTGGAGCAACAAGTCGGGTCAAATGGTCCAGCCTGCTGAATTCGTCGCCGCACGCGGAGGCAAGTTCCCAGAGGGCGGTGGCTCCGCAGCTCCTGCAGCTGCAGCGGCTCCGGCTGCTGACGCTTCGGCACCTGCAGCCGCTGCCGCTCCGGCCGCAACGACTGCCGCTGCTGCTGACGCCAACGCTCCTTTCCAGATTTTCTTTGAAACCGGCAAGGCCGCTCTGGGTGCTGAGGCTGCTGCCGAAGCCAAGAAGGCGGCTGAATACTGGGCTGCTCACAAGGATGGCAAGATTGTCTTGTCCGGCTTTGTGGACTCGACCGGCAATGCCGACCAGAACGCTGAACTCGCCAAGCATCGCGCACAGGCCGTGGCCAAGGTCCTGACGGACAATGGCGTGGCCGCCGATCGCATTGAGCTGCGCAAACCCGAAGCGGTGACCGCAGGTGCCGGCGATGATCGCCAGGCACGCCGTGTTGACATCATTGCTGCGCAATGAGTCCAGGACAGAAGACTGAATTGGAGATAAGAAAATGAGCGCAGTACTGGACAACCACGGCCACGGAGACGGTCACGGCCACGATGACCATCACCATGGCGCACCCCACGGCTGGCGCCGCTGGGTTTTTGCGACCAACCACAAAGATATCGGAACGCTGTACCTGCTGTTCTCGTTCACCATGTTGATGGTGGGCGGTATCCTGGCACTGCTGATCCGCGCCGAGCTGTTCAAGCCGGGCCTGCAATTGGTGAACCCCGAGCTGTTCAATCAGCTGACCACCATGCACGGCCTGATCATGGTGTTCGGCGCGATCATGCCGGCCTTC
>CALMCS010000389.1 GCA_937862875.1 uncultured Comamonadaceae bacterium | reverse complement strand
TCGTGGAGGAAAGTCTGAGCATTCGCCTGCGTGAATGGTTGATGGCCGATCGGCTGGATGTGGCGGTGCTGTTCGATCCCACACACAGCGCACAGCTGCTGATCGAGCCACTGGTGCGTGAGCCGCTGGTGTTGATCAGTACGCGCGAGCTGCCCGAGAAGGTCAAGGTCGCGCAGTTGGTGGACTACCCGTTGGTTCTGCCCAGCAGGCCCCAGGCCTTGCGCGTGATCTTTGACCAGGCCACCGAGGACCAACAGCTTCCCCTGCGCATCGTCGCCGAGGTCGACTCGATCAAGATGGTGCTGTCACTCGTGGCGCGCAACGTGGGCTGCTCGGTCGTCCCCGCCAGCGCCATCAAGACCTGGCCCGCACCCGAGCCGGTATACAAGGCACAGGTCGTCCATCCCGTGATCAGAAATCGCATCGTTCTGGCCACCCCCGCCGCTCGCCCGAGCAACCGCTTGGTGAAGGCGGTGAACACCATCATCAAGCAGCTGGTGAAGCAGCATTTCTGAGCGCGTCGATTAGGCTACGCGCTTGTTCGCCACTCGGCGCATTCCCCACCACGCAAGCGCCATGGCCAGCAGCAAATAGCTCCACAGGCCACCGGCGGGCACGGGCTGCACCAGCCCTCTGCCGCCGCCGTTGCTGCCGAGATGCAGCGTATTCAGAACGGCGGCTTTCAACGTGCCGCCCTCGGCCATCGGTCCAGTCACGACCGGCGCTGGCAGCGCGCCCCAGAGATAGTCAATGGGTGCATCGGGAGGCGTCTTTTCGGTCACGGTGCAGGTGTCTCCCACGGGGATGTTGGGGACCGTCACCGATCCGCTGGTGGCCTTGGTCAGCGTGATGGTTTGATTCGCGATGGTCGTGTTGCTGGGCACGCAAGTCCATCCTGAGGATCCCAGAACGGACTTGCGCACCAACCCGGTGATTCAGTGGATATCCGCAGACTTCTGAAATGCCTGCTTGAGGACCTGCCAGTTGAACCCTGGCTGCTTGGCGGCGTGGATGACCACCTGCTCCTTGGCCGTGAGTTTCGCCACCACGGCAGGGATCTGCGCCGCGTATTCCGGCGGAATGACCACCGCGCCATGTTGATCCGCGTGCAGCAGGTCGCCCGGCTGCACCGCCATCCCCGCGATGCTCACCGGCACGCCCACATCGACAACGTGCACATGGGCGTGGCTGGGCATGACCGAGCCGGCGAGCATCTGGAAGTTCGAGGCGTTCTGCGGGATGTCGCGGATCGATCCATTGGTGATCACGCCGCGCGCGCCGAGGCCGCGGTGCACGTGGGAGTTCACCTCGCCCCAGAACGAACCGAAACCGGCACGGTCGCCGTCGAGGTCCTGCAGCACGACGATGCTGGGCCGTGGACCGCCCTCGTCCACGTATTCGTACCACTTCAAACGCACTTCCTTCTGCTTGGCGTCGCTCCAGCGCGTGGGCTGCACCGCGCGGATCGTGCCGGTGCGGGCGTAGCCCACGATGGGCGGTAGATCCGGGTAGATGCAGCGCAGCGGCTCGGTGTTGAAGCCGTGGTACCGATACGCCGGATCGATGACCTCCAGCGCATTGCAGATGGTGGGCGTATCGAAGGTCGCGAGCTCGGCCAGCAGCGCTTCGGGCAAGGGGTGTTCATGGCTCATGGTGTCGTGCGCTCCTGCGTGTGGCAACGTCGCTGCATCAGAACACCGCCTCGATGAGGAACGGCCCCTTGCGCTTGAGCGCCGAACGCACCGCGTCGCCAAGTTCCTTGATGTTGGACGCGCGCACCGCCTCCATGCCATGCGCGTTCGCCATGTGCACCCAGTCGAGATTCGGGTTGTCCAAGTCGAGCATCTGACACGCGTTCTTGCCCGGCGTGCCCGCGCCCACGCTCTTGAACTCGCCGCGCAGAATGGCGTAGGTGCGGTTCGAGATGATGATGTTCAGCACATCCAGCTGCTCGCGCGCCTGCGTCCACAGGCCTTGCACGGTGTACATGCCGCTGCCATCGGCCTGCATCAGCACCACCTTGCGATCCGGACAGGCAATCGCCGCACCGGTGGCCAGCGGAATGCCGTTGCCAATCGCGCCGCCGGTGATCTGCAGATAGTCGTGCTGCTCGGCCTGCATCGTGTAGCGGAAAAAGTCGCGACCGGAGCTCACCGATTCGTCGCACACGATGGCGTTGTCCGGAATCAGCTCGGCCATGGCCTGCGCAAACGTCATGGCATTGATCGCCGTGGACGAACTCCAGCTCAGCGCCTCGCCAACGGGCGCGGGGTAGACCAGCGCGGCCGATGCCGGCGCACCCACGGCCTGCGCCAGCTCCTTGAGCGTGGCCAGCGCATCGCCACCCAGCGGGCAGAGGTTGATCACCTCGCACCCCGCGGGCAACAGGTTGCCGGGCTTGCCGGGATAGGCGAAGAACGCCACCGGGGCCTTTGCGCCGATCAGAATCACGCGCTGGTACGGTGCCAGCAGCTTGAGTGCCGCGTCGACGTTGTAGGGCACGCGTTCGATCGGCACGCGCCCCTTGCCGCGTTGCGTGCGGCCATTCGATTGTTGCGCCAACAACTCGGCTCCCGTGCGAGCAGCAATGGCATGTGCAATCTCGAGCGCATCCGCACGCAGCGCGCCACCCGAGAGCATCAACAGCGTCTTGCCGCCCGTCGACGCCTTGAGCGCCTGCACGCTCACGCGCATGGCCGCAGCGTCGATCTCGAGCGACTGCGCGGCTTGCGCCTTCACCGGCGACACCGAGGTCTCGGACCAGGCCGCGTCGGCCGGCAAGATCAGCGTGGTCACACCGCCGCCGAGGGTCGTGGATTGGTGGATCGCGTCGGCCGCCTGCTGGGCCACTTCATTGGCATTGCGCACCCGCCCCACCCACTTGGACATGGGCCGCGCCAGCGATTCGATATCGCTGGTCAGCGCCGCATCGAGGTGCAGGTGATAACTCGCATGATCGCCAATGATGTTGACCATCGGCGTGTGGGCACGCTTGGCGTTGTGCATATTGGCCAGGCCATTCGCCAGCCCCGGACCGGTGTGCAGCAAGGTGCAGGCCGGCTTTTCAGCCATGCGCGCGTAGCCATCGGCGGCACCGGTCACGACGCCCTCGAACAGGCCCAGCACGCAGCGCATCTGCGGCTTGCGATCGAGGGCTGCGACGAAGTGCATCTCCGACGTGCCGGGGTTGGCAAAGCAGACGTCGACGCTGTTGGCCAGAAGGGTGTCCACCAACACATCTGCGCCGTTGGTATTGGTTGTATTTGTGTTTTCCATTGCTGTCTCGAATCCGGCTCTATACCCCAGGCAAAGTGAGTTGGCCTGGGGTTGAAATTGAAATTGAAAGGGTGATGAAGTGACATCGAACAGGGCCGAACCGGAGTCCGGCCCACAGACCGATCACTTGTCGATGGTGATCTTGTTGTCTTCGATGACTTTTTTCCAGACCAGGCTGTTGGTGTTGATCATCTTGCTCAGATCACCCCGCATCTCGTCACTCGGCTCCGCGCCCATGGCGAATACCTTGGCGCGGTAGTCCGGGTTGTTGATCACCTTCTTGCTGGCGCTAGTGAGCTTGTCGATGATTGGAGCCGGTACGCCCTTGGGAACCATCAACGCAAACCAACTGTAGGTCACCAGTTCAGGAAAGCCGCTTTCCTTGAAGGTCGGAACATTGGGAGACGACGGAATCCGCTCGGCGGTACTCACCGCAATGCCGCGAATCTTGCCGGCTTCGAGCTGCTTCATCATCGAGGGATACTGGTCGATCAGCAACGTGACCTGACCACCGAGCACCGCAGGCAGAAACTCCGACATACCCTTGAACGGCACGTGCATCCAATCGAATCCACCGAGGCTGGAAAGCACGGTTCCGGACAGGTGATTGGACGATCCCACGCCCGGCGTTGCAAACGACAGTTTGCCCGGATTCTTCTTGGCCTCACGAATCAGATCGGCGAGCGTCTTGATGTTGGATTCGGCACTGACGCCATACACTACACCCATCTTTCCCATCATCGCGATTTGTTCGAAATCGGTCTGTGTGTTGTAAGAGAGTGATTTGTAGAGGTGTGGAGACAACTCGAAGGTCCCCGCATTCGACTCCCCAAGCGTGTAGCCGTCGGGCGCTGCGCGCGCGGTCATCGAGGTGCCCAGTTGACCCGCCGCGCCGGGTTTGTTCTCCACCACGATGGACTGCCCCAGCTCGCGCCCCAGGTACTCGCAGAAGTTGCGCGCCATCAAGTCAGCGGTCCCTCCGGCGGGGTAAGGCACGATGATTTTGATGGGTCGATTCGGATAATCGTCCGCCGCCTGCGCCGGCGCTACGCCCAGCAGCGATGCGGTGAACAACATCGCGCAGGAAATACTCAATTTGGCACGCTTCCACATGGCTTGTCTCCTCATTTTTATGTAACGAACTCGCCCCGCGGTTCGTTCTGGAACGCGCGAGGCATCAACGAATCACGGGGTCTCTGCGACCCCCCATGGCACGGGACTCCTCTCCTCCTTACTTGCCGGTGTACACCGGTTGGCGTTTTTCCTTGAAGGCCGTCATCCCCTCGCGGTAGTCGCTGCTTTCTTCCAGGTCTTTCAGCTGGCGAAGCGTGCGCGCCATCTGCTCCGACGGGCCGCTCTTGAGCACTTCCGTGTTGACAAAGCGCTTGAGCGTCGCCAACACCATCGGCGACATCTTGGCGAGCTCGTGCGCCATCTGCAGTGCCACATTGACCTGCTCACCCACGGGAGTCACCTCGTTCACAAAGCCCAGGTCATAGGCGCGGCGCGCTTCCAGCGTGCGGCACAGCAGGATGAGATCCATCGCCGCGTGGTGCGGCATGCGTCCGGCCAGCCCCGCGATGATGCCGCCCGTGAAGCCCACCTTGGCCTCCGGATAGTTGAACTTTGCGGACTCGGATGCCACCAGCAGGTCCGTCATCATCGCGAGCACCAGAGCGCCGCCGATGCACCAGCCGCTGACCGCACCGATGATCGGTTTGTCGGTCTGAAAACCCACGGTGGGAATGCTGCGCCACAGCTCCGGGAACTCATGGAGATCGGCACCGGCGGAAAACGCATCGTTGCCCGCACCGGTCAGCACCGCGACGCGCGTGTGGGGGTCTTCGTCAAAGGCGATGAAGGCGTGCTGCAACTCGCGCACCACGGTCGCATTCAGCGCATTCTTCTTCTGCGGGCGATTGATGGTGAACAGCACCACGCCATCGCCCTTGTCTTCCACCAGCAGGCATTCGTAATCCGACATTGTCTTGTGCTCCTTGCGTTGTCGTTATGGGGATCAAAGAATCTGAAGCCGCGCGTCCACCGCAAAGCAGCGATCTCGCGAAACCATGAGGGGATTGATGTCCAGCTCGAACGCGTGGTCGCGCAGGTCGTGCGCCAGCCAGCTCACGCGCACGATGGCGTCGATCACGCCCGCGCGGTCCAGCGTCTTTCCACGGTAGCCTTTGAGCAGTTGACCGATCGGCAAACCATCGAGTGCCGCGGCCACATCATCGGCATGCAGCGGTGCGGATGCGACCACCCGGCTGGCCAGCAATTCCACCAGCACGCCGCCCGCGCCAAACACCACGATGGGGCCGAACTGCGGATCCAGGCGCGCGCCGATCAGCAGTTCCACTTCGCCATGCGCCATCGCCTGCACCAGTACGCCCTCCACTCGCGCGTCGGCCTTGTAGGCGCGCGCGTTGGCGATCAACTGCGCATACACCCGCGCCGCGTCGTCAGCGCTGCGAACATCGAGCGCCACCCCGCCGGCCTCGGTCTTGTGCACGATGTCGGGCGAGACGATTTTCATCACCACCGGAAAGCCCATGGCGCTCGCCACCTGCGCCGCCGCTTCGGCCGACGCGACCAGTTGGCCCTGGTTCACCGGCAGCCCATAACGGGCCAGCAGTGACTTGCTCTGCACTTCGTTCAGCACGCCCTGAGGCAATGTGGCTACCGGCCCGCAGTCTTGCGGCCGACTCGGTTGAAGTCGCGCGGTCCAGTTGCTGCGCTGCTTCCACGCCGCCAGTGCGAGTGACGATTCGAGCAGCGATGACGAGCACACGTGGCCGCGTCCAGCCAGCTTGTCGCGCATCCGCTGCGAGGTGGCTCCGGCCTCGAAGGCATAGATCACCGGCTTGCCCGTCGGCGTGTCGCCACCACGGGTGCTCACGTCAATCAAGCTGTCGACCCAGTCCTGCGGGCACATCGATGCCGGCATCAGCACCGCATCGGTTGAATCGTCCGCAGCCAGCGCGCCCAGAGTCGCCTCGGCCACAAGCTTTGAATCCTGCGTGATGCGCGCACCCAGATCGATTGGATTGTCGGCCTGTCCCTGCGGGAAATGCTGCGCCAGCACGGCGCGCGTGGCGTCCGCAAAGCGCGCAAGCTCCAAGCTCTGCTCCACCAACGCATCCGCTGCCAACGCGCCACAGCCGCCGGACGGCGACACGATGGCCACCTTGCTGACCTTGTGACCCATGTTGCGCCACATGGAATTGGCGAGCAGCAGCATCGCACCCATATCACTCATGAGGGTCACGCCCTCTTCGCGGCACACCGCTTCGAACACCGCGTGATCGCCCGCCACGCTGGCGGTGTGCGAGAACGCGGCGGCGCTGCCTGCGCTCGAACGTCCGGCCTTCACCGCCAACCAGGCCTTGCCCGCAGCCATCGCGCGGCGCGCTGTGGCTCGAAAACGCTCCGCGTTTTTCACTCCCTCTATGTACGAACAGATCACCTGGGTGGCGGGGTCGTCGATGAGAAAGTCGACAAAATCGCAAAGCTCCAGATCGGCCTGATTGCCTACCGAAAACCCGTGCGTGAACCCACCACCCATGGACCACGCGCGATCGAAGTACGTGGTCATGAGTGCGCCACTCTGGCTCACGAAGCCAATGGGCCGGGACGGCAGTTGATCGATCTCCAGAATCGGCGAGGAACACAGCACCAACTGGTTCGCCGCACTGATCACGCCCAGACAATTCGGACCGATCACGCGCATCCCGTAGCGGTCGCAAATGTCGAGCAATTCGCGCTCGCGGCGCAGACCCACCTCTCCCGCATCGGAGAACCCGGCCGAGATCACCAACGCGCCGCGACTGCCCAGACGACCCGCTTGCTCGATCTGCCCGAGCACCTTGTCTGCCGGCACGGTGAACACCACCAGATCGGGCCGCTCATCCAACTGCTCGAGCGACGGGTACGCCTTGATGCCGAAGAGCTGCTCGCGCCCCGGATTGATCGGCAGCACCTTGCCCGCAAAGCGATGCTTGAGCAGCATGCGGAACAGGCGGCCTCCAAACTTGGACTGGTCTTCCGACGCGCCCACCACCGCAATCGATGCCGGGGCAAGGATTTGCGCCACGGTCGCTTTTTCCACGTTTCCGTGTTCTGCTTTCTTCATCACTGCCGACACGTTGCTGCCTCCTGTTTCGATCCTTGCGGACTTACTTACTGACTGATCTTCACTTTCTGCAGCAGGTCCGCATAGAACGCGCGGCTGGTCTGCAAATCCTTGGTGTATTCCGGGCCTGATTTCCAACTGGCAGACAGGCTGATGTTGCCGAAGCGCTTGCGCGTTTCGGGTTCCTGCAGAATCTCCTGCGTGGCCTTGGCGAGCTTGTCGACCACCGCCTGCGGTGTGCCTGCCGGCACGGCGACGCCCCAGAATCCTTCGAACGGCAGCGTCACATCGAAGCCCGCCTCCTTGGGCGTGGGCAGGTTCGGAAGCTCCGGATTGCGCTCGCTGGCAAACGTCACGATGCCCTTGGCCTTGCCGCTCTTGACGAGCTCCAGCCCCACGCCGTCAATCAAGAAATCGATGTGCTGACCGAGGAGCGCACTCACCGTGTCCGCAGAGCCCTTGAACGGCACGTGCAGCATGTCGATCTTGGCGTCCTGCTTCAAGATTTCACCGGCCAGATGGCCGCCCGATGCGATGCCGGCCGATCCCCAGTTCAGCTTGCCCGGGTTCTTCTTGGCGTAATCGACAAACTCCTGCAGCGTGTTGGCCGGGAAGTCGTTGCGTACCGTGAGGATGGGCAGATAGCCCGCCAGACTGCCGACGAACGTGAAGCCCTTCACCGGGTCATACGGCAAGTCGTTGCGCAGATGGGGCAAGACCGTGAACGCCGTGCTGGTCGCCAGCAGCAGCGTGTAGCCATCGGGCTTGGCCCGACCCACCACACCGGTACCGAGCGAGGTGGTGCCGCCCGGCTTGTTCTCGATGACGATCGGTACACCCAGCTTGGTGCGCAGTCGATCGGCGTAGATGCGTGCCAGGTTGTCGCTGTTGCCGCCCGGTGGGTAAGGCACGACAAACATGATCTCTTTTTGCGGATAACTACCCGCCTCTGCCGCCTGCGCCACACCACTGAAACCGGCCACCATGGCTCCCGCCATGAACGTACCCAGAACCAATCGCCTCGAGCTCTTCAACTCCGTCATGCCAAATCCTTTTTGCGGTAAATCAACATTTATTCCAATATTTGGAACAACGTTCTCTATTCAAATCGAAAAGTGGCCGAAGTCTCCTTCGGCCTTGACAGCAGCGCGCAGCAAGCAAATCAATCAAACTGGTTGATCGATGGTTAACTATACGTTCAAAAAAAAATAAGTGTCAATGCGGATTTCGAGCATGCAAACGCGCAAAACAGATATCCGACCGATACCCGTCACTCGGGCGGGAATGCCTGGTCATTTTCGGAATCTGCGCAACTTTCATGCAGAATTTCCCAAAATCTGGATTCCACAAGACCTCAATGTGCAAGTCCCCGCTTGACCGAAAGACATTTGCGCATAGAATTTATTTCGTTGAATTTTTAGAAACGTCGTTCCATATATTGGAACCATCGAAAGCCTTGGAACCACCGACGGCCATGTGGCTGCATCGATCGAAATCACCGGGATGCACGGAACCCCCTGTTCAGGAATTCCGCGCCATCGCCACTCAATACATAGTTGAATGACCCCTCTGGAGGCAGCAATGGATACCCACAACAACACCACCAACCCCGTCATTCTTCCGCTGAAAGGCGTGCGCGTTCTCGAACTCTGCAACGTCGCCGCCGGCCCGTTCTGCGGATTGCTGCTGGCCGACATGGGCGCGGACGTCATCAAGATCGAAAACCCCTCGGGGGGCGACACGCTGCGCACCTGGCCACCCATCACCGATGGCTTCAGCGAGAACTTTGCATCGCTGAACCGCAACAAGCGCTCGATCACGCTCGATCTGAAGTCGCCCGAAGACATCGCGCAACTGCATGAACTGGTGCGCACCGCCGACGTGCTCATCGAGAACAACCGCCCCGGTGTGATGAAGCGCCTGGGCCTCGACTACGACGCGCTCAAGGCCGTCAATTCGCGCCTGCTGTATTGCTCCATCTCCGCCTACGGCCAGACCGGCCCGCGTGCCAGCGAAGGCGGCTTTGACCTCACCATTCAAGCGATGAGCGGCATCATGAGTGTGACCGGCGAAGACGGCGGCGCACCCGTCAAATGCGGCGTGCCCCTGAGCGATTTTGCGGCCGGCCTCTACGCCGCCTACTCCGTCGCCGCATCGCTGCGCCACGTGCAGCAAACCGGCGAAGGTGCGCACCTCGACGTGCCCATGCTCGGCACGTCGCTGGCGATCGCCGCATTGCAAACTTCGGAATACTTCGGCAGCGGCCGCGACCCCGGAAAACTCGGTTCCGCCCACCCGCGCAATGCACCGTATCAAGCGTTTCGCTGCAGCGATGGCTACTTCGCCATGGCGGCAGGCAACAACGCGCTGTGGAAGTCGGTGTGCGACGTCGTCGTCATGCCCGAGCTGCTGGACGACGACCGCTTCACCACGCCCACCCTGCGCGCCAAACACCAGGTGGCACTGCGCGATTTGCTGGAAGCAAAATTCCTTCAGCAAACAGGTGCGCACTGGCTTCAGGCGTTCGCCAAGGTCGGCGTTCCCAGCGCCCCCATCAACAGCTACTCGCAAGTGCTCCAGGACCCGCAAGTCGAGCACATGGACTGGGTGCAGGAGATCACACTGCCCGGCGACAACGTCACCAAGACCTTTGTCTCCCCCATCAAGATCAACGGCCAGGGCCAACCGATCCGCATGAACCCACCAGCACTCGGCGAGCACAACGAAGAAGTGCTGCAACAGGGAGTGACGACGCCATGAGCGAAGCAGCACAGACGCCGCTCTTGGTAGACAAGCAAGCCACCCACTGGGTGCTCACGCTCAACCGCCCCGACAAACGCAACGCCTTGTCCGGCGACCTGATCGAGGCGCTGCTGTCAGCGGTGCAACAGGCCAAGGCGCAGCAAGTGCCGTTGCTCGTGCTGCAAGGCGCGGGCGCCAACTTTTCGGCGGGCTTCGACTTCACTGGCTATGAAGACCAAAGCGAGGGCGATCTGCTGCTGCGCTTTGTGCGCATAGAAACGCTGCTCCAGGACATCGCCTACGGCCCCTTCGCCACGCTGGCGCTGGCACACGGCAATAACTTTGGCGCAGGCGTCGACCTGTTCGCCGCCTGCCGCCACCGTTACTGCGCACCACAAAGCAAATTCCGCATGCCCGGCCTCAAATTTGGCCTCGCATTGGGAACCCGCCGACTGGCCGCCCTGGTGGGCGAAAGCCACGCCTATTCGCTGCTGGAAACCACCGCCACGTTCAACGACGAACGCGCGCAACAAATCGGTTTCATTCAAGGCTCCGTGCCACCTGCCGACTGGCCTGCGCTGGTAGACAAGGTGGCCGCAAGCACGCTCTCCCTGCCACCCGAAAGCCGTCAATACCTGCGCGACCTGACACGCTCAGGCAACCGCGACGGCGACATGGCGGCGCTGGTCGCGTCTGCCTCCGCGCCGGGCTTGAAGGAGCGGATTCGGGTGTATCGGGAGGAAAGTGCGGTGCAGGCTGCGGCGGCCAAATCCGCCGCATCTGCCCAATCGATGAAGGGCGGCTAAGCGCCCTCGCGCGATTACGAATTACGAATTACGACTACGGATTACATCCGGCTGTAACCCAACCGACGCGACACCACTTCGGTCACCTCGATCAGTCGCAGTCCGCTCTTGTCGAGCAGTTCCTTGGGCAGGCGGTCTGCTGGGCCGGAGATGCCCAAGGCTGCCACCACCTGGCCCGAGGCGTCACGGATCGGGGCGGCTGCGCCCACGACCTGTTCGCGCCATTCGCCGGAGTTGGTGGCATAGCCCGAGCGGCGGATGTCTTCGAGTTGCTTGCGCAGATCGCCGAATCGCACGATCGATTTCTCGGTGTGCTGCTTGAGGCGATTCTTCACCACGCCCAGCACCGCTTCATCGGCCCAGGCCAGCATGGCCTTGCCGGTGGCCACGCATTGCGCGGGCGCGCGGCCGCCGACGCTGGTGTAGGCGCGCACGGGTTGGGGGCTGTCGATCTTCTCGATGTAGAGCACTTCGGCACCGTCCAGAATCGACAGGTGCACGGTCTCGCGGGTTTCTTCCGCGAGTTGCTTCATGAACGGCAGGGATTCGAGGCGGACGTCCAGCTTGTTGGCGGTGCGCGAGCCCAGCTCCCACAGCTTCATGGTGAGCTCGTAGCGATTGGTGTCGTTGTTCTTGCGAGCGAAGCCCTGGTGCACGAGGGCCTGAAGCAGCCGGTGCACATTGCTTTTGTTGAGCAGCAATTGCGTGGCCAGCTCGCTGACGCCCGAGCCCTTGTCGTTGCGGGCCATGGCTTCCAGGAGAACCAAGCCTTTGATGAATGTTTTGTCCAAAGCTGCCTGTGACGTTTGGTGGTGGTGGGCAGGATTCTACTGAAGGG
>CALMCS010000388.1 GCA_937862875.1 uncultured Comamonadaceae bacterium | reverse complement strand
ATCCGTGATGAGCCTTTTTTCCTTGCGCGTCGACACTTCAAAATAACTGACGAACAACTGCCGGCCGATGTCGTGTGCTACGCGGCGGAGTTTGTACGTCGTTGTATTGTCGAAGCGCTGTTCCGTGTGTTGGTGCCACAGCTGCATCCACGCGGTGAAATGCGCCGGGGTGACGTTCGGCAGTTGCATGTGCCGGCGCACCAGGTTGCCGCGAAACTGTTGGCTGCCAAGCATCACCGTGCTCCAGAACGCCACCATGCGATCTAGGTGTTCGTCCCAGCGAGCACCGACCTCTTTGGCGAATACGGGGCCCAGCAGCGGGTCGGCGAGCACGCCGTCATAGAAATCCAAAATCAATCGGGTAATGCTTTCTGTATTAAGCGGCAGTGGTGCGGGCGCGCTGGGTGGGGGATAGGCGTTGAGGACGGAGGCGGTCATGGCGGTGCTTGTCGATGTGCTGAATTCACCTGTTCTGTAGAGACAGGCGCCAGCGCTGAATCTCGCATTGGCACGCTTTTTTCGCAACGCCATTCATCAAGGCGCAGTCATTCATTTTGATTCGCTGATGGATGAACGGAGTGTGTGAATCGTTGTGATTTTCTACCGGGAGGGACGGACGATTGCAAGCGCAATGGGGCCTCCTGCTGCAAGCCATTTCGTCAAATGCTTTTCATTGATGTGCGCGTAATTCTGTCAATCAATGTGAATCCACGCGTGGCATTGATCTGGATGAAATCGGATTCAAATCGCAAGCGTTAGCCTTATCGAACATTGATTTTCAACACTTTCGAACGAGAAGAAATAGCGTTTTCTATCGCGATTGCTAGTTTGAAATTCAGATGCAACAAGGGGGAGGTGAGGCGCTGACGGGCTCCGGTGAAACGTTTCGTGCACCCGGTTCACACTTGAATCTCCACCCGCAGAAACGATGCAACGGCTTGGACCGTTTCATGGCGAAAGCGGTGTCAAGGGAGTCGTTGGCAACTCGGCGAGAGTGCACCTGTGCGGGTTCGTGCCAGGTGCCATAAGAAAGGAGCGGGGCTTCCCGGGAGGGAGGCCCCACTTCACATTTCACAGGTCACGCATCACGCATCACGCATCACCATTGTGCAAAGACCTCTTCCGCCAAGGCGAACGCGGTGCTCGCGCCCGAGCCGCTGGTCACCGCCACGGCGCGCACGGCGTCATTGGGCGCGTGAACGATGCAGGGCGCAGCGCTCCAGGACGGATACGTGCCCACCCAACGCTCGACCACCGTGGCCTCGGTCAGCTTCAATGTCTCGTGCAGATGGCGCAGGATGAGTCGGTCCACCGCCTCACTCGCAAAGGGTGCTGGTGCCGCGCCGTAGAGATGCGAGTCGCCCACCACCAGCGTGCCGTCCGCGCTTTGCACGACGATCAGGTGAATGCCGTGGCGCAGGCTCTCCGGCTCTTCCACCTGGAGCTGTGCACGCAGACGTTGGGCCTCGGGCAGGGCCGCATAGCCTTCGTAGCGCACCATGCTCAGGTCGCCCATGACGGAACCGCAGAGCCTGAACCCGGCCTGTGGCTGCACGCGCAGCATCTGCAACTGGCATTGCTGCACACCGCGCTCGGCCCATATGGGAGCGAACAGGTCACCCGGAGGCGCGTTGGTGCAGACGGCTACCCGCTCGGCGCGGTAGTCGCCCTGTGTGGTGCGCACGCGCGGCGCGTCGATCTCCACCACGGCCTCGCCGAATCGGAAGTCCACGCCCTTCGCTTGTGTCAGCCATGCGGCCAACCGGGGGATGGCGGTGCGAGACTCCACGCGCAGCTCGTGCGGGCTGTAGAGCACCGATTGCAGGCCGTTGGATTGGAGTGCGGCGTGGCGTTGTTGGGCTTCGCTGGCCGTCAGCAGCTCGCAGCCCGCGCTCATGTCGGTCCGCATGAAGGCCTCCAGCACCGCATGCGCCGCGGGGCGGCGTGCGGTGAGCCAGAGGCCCGTGTGCAGCACGTCGATACCGGCCTGCTCGGCGATGTCTTTCCAGATGTCTCGCGTGCGCAGGGCGCGTGCCCAGTGCGCACCCGCGCGCTGCCCGGTCACGGTGACGAAGCCGAAGTTGCGAATCGATGCGCCCATGCATTCGGCGTCGCGTTCCAGCACCAGGACCTTGAGGCCCCGCTGCGCGGCGGTGTAGGCGTGGGCGAGGCCGACAATGCCCGCACCGACCACGATCACGTCGTAGTTCGTTGTCATGTTCATTCTGTTGAAACGGAGAGTGAGTCGGTTCAGCGATGGCGCCAGTGTTGCGTGCGTTTTTGCAGCCACGCATCGAGCAGGCCGATCAGCAGACGACCCACGGCGGCGGTGAGAAAGATCAGCGTCGCCATGGCCGCCGCCGGCGCAATATCGCCCGCGTCATCCATCGCCAGCACGGCGACCGAGGCGAGCGTGGTCTGGGGCGAGTAGAGAAACACGACCGCCGACACGGTGGTCATCGCGTTCACGAAGAAGTACCCGGCCACCTGCATGACGGCGGGCAGGCAGACCGCAAAATGCACGCGCCAGAGCAGGGTCCAGAACGGCACGCCCATCGAGTCGGCCACGCGTTCGTACTCGTGATCGAGTTGCTGCAGGGCGGTGAGCTGCGTGATGTGCGCGACCGAGAAGAAATGCGCCACGCTGCACAGCACCAGAATGCCGAGCGAGCCGTAGAGAAAATGCAGCGGGTTGCTGGCGGAATTGAAGAACAGGATGTAGCCGAGGCCAAGGGCCAGACCGGGCACCGCCATCGGGATCGTGGCGATCGCATGCAGCCACTGCCGTGCGCGCACAAAGCCGCTGGGCTTGGCCACGAGGTAGGCGCTGAGGAAGCTCAGCACCGACCCAACGACGGCGGTGGCGACGGCCATCATCAACGAGTTGCCGTAGCTGGCCCAGCCGCCGCCGTCCATCATGTCGAACTGGTAGTTCTTCAGGCTCAGCGTGAGGTTGTAGGGCCAGAAGGTGACGAGCGAGGCCAAGACCGCGGTGGCCATCACGGCAAGCAGCACGAACGACACCAGTGCGCAGTAGGCCAGCAGCGCACGATCGAGCGGCGCGTGGGGCTGGGGCTCGAGTGGTACGGCGCGCACCGCCATGCTGGCGGCCTGCCGCAAGCGCAGATGGCGTTCGGCCGCGAAGGCGATGCCCGCAGGTACCAACAGCAGCATCGCCACCACCGCACCCATCGAGAGATTTTGCTGACCGATCACCTGCTTGTAGATGTCGGTGGCCAACACCTGGGTGTTGCCGCCAATCACCTTGGGCACGCCGAAGTCCGTGACCACCAGCACGAACACCACGATCCACGAAATCATCATGCCGTAGCGGCTGCCGGGCAGGGTGACCTGACAGAAGCTGCGCCAGCGTCCCGCGCCCAGCGTGGCGGCGGCCTCGTACAGCCGCGCGTCGCCCGAGGCCAGCGTGGTGCACAGAATCATCAGCGCATGCGGAAACGTCCACAGCACCGAGCCGACGATGATGCCGAAGGGACCGTAGGCGGAGTGACCCATCAACAGGTTCTTGAACACGCCCTGCGTGCCGAACAGATAGATCAGGCTGATGGCCATGAGCAGCGACGGTGCCAGCAAGGGCACCAGCGCAATCGCACGGAACACGCGCGCCAGTGGCATGCAGGTGCGCATCACGCCGTAGGCGTACACGTAGGCCAGGGCCACACCGATCGTGGCACTCACGGCCGAGAGCCAGATGCTGTTCCAGAGCGACTGCGCCACCCCCGGCGTGCGCGCATAGCGGATGTATTGCGTGAGCCCGCTGAACTTCCCGTCGTTGCTCCAGAAGCTGTGGCCCAACAACGCGCCCACGGGCAACGCAATGCTCAGCAACAGAAAGCCGAGCAGGCCGAAGACCAGCACCGCGAGCCAGATACGTTCCCAGTTCACGGTCGAGGGAGTGGTAGGACGCACCGGCCCGGCGGGCTGGCTGCGTGGCCGGGTGTCGGCTACCGGCATCGGCAAGGCGCTGGCCGATGCGGCGATGCTGGCACTGAGTGCTTCGCTGAATGGCGCGCTCATGCGGCTTTCCTCAACACATCGGGCGCGGCCAGGGGTTGCAAGGCTTGGGCGGGCAACTCCATCAACACCTCGCCCTGCAGCCAATCGGGCAGCGCCGAGTTGTGGCGCAGCGGCCATTGCGCATCGATCTGGCAATCCAGCGAGGGGCTGTACAGGCGCACCAGCACCATCGGCCCGAGAAACGAGGTCTCGATGACGCGTGCGCGAAACAGATTGGTCAGCGCCGTCGGATGGGCCGGGTGCAGCACCACGCTTTCGGGGCGCACGCCGATGAGCAGCGATTCACCTCCGGCAAAGATCGGGTTGGTGCAGACCACCTGTGCATCACCGATCTGCACATGCGTATCGTCCAGAGCAACGGCGGGCAGCAGATTCATGCGGCCCACAAAACCCGCCGCAAAGTGGCTGACGGGTTGGGCGTACAGCTGCTCGGGCGAGCCCTGCTGTTCGATGCGGCCCTGGTGCATCAACACGATGCGGTCGGCCATGGTCAGCGCTTCTTCCTGATCGTGCGTGACCATGATGCAGGCGATGCCCAACTGGCGCTGCAACGCGCGGATCTCGCTGCGCAGCTCGGTGCGCACCTGGGCATCGAGGGCCGACAACGGCTCGTCCAACAGCAACATGCGCGGCTTGGGCGCCAGCGCCCGGGCCAAGGCCACGCGCTGCTGCTGACCACCCGACAACTGTGCGGGGTAGCGCAGCGCCTGCGCAGAAAGCCCCACCATCGCCAACATCTCCTGCACCCGCTCGCGCACGGCCACGGCCGATTGACCGCGCAAGCCAAACGCCACGTTCTGCGCCGCCGTCAAATTGGGAAACAGCGCATAGCTCTGAAACACCACCCCAAACCCCCGACGCGCGGCAGGCCAGGCGGTGATGTCGTCCTCCTGAAAAAGCACCTGCCCCTTGTCCGCCCGCTCGATGCCACACAGAATCCGCAGCAGCGTAGTCTTGCCGCAACCCGATGGCCCCAGCAGACTGACAAACTCACCCGCCTCCACACTCAAGTCAATTCCACGCAGCACCGGCGTCCCGTGGTACTGCTTGACGATGTGCTCAATGCGCAGCATGGCGTCACCTTTACATAGCAACGGGAAATAAATTCCCAGAAAACATCACAGACGCAGAGCCACTACAGAGTGCGGCTCCTACGGTGTCCAACAAAAGCGGCCACACAGCCCGCACGGCCCAATACCAGCAGACGCCGCGGAACTGGCTCTGCCAGGCCGCAGGGCGTCGTCCCCCTGGGGGGAAGGCGCGAAGCGCCTCAGGGGGGGTTATTTCTTTTCAGATTTGGATTCGTAGCGGCGCGTCCATTCGGTCAGGATGCGTTCGCGGT
>CALMCS010000387.1 GCA_937862875.1 uncultured Comamonadaceae bacterium | reverse complement strand
CCCAACGGCGTCAACGCCGCGCAACTTCAAGAAGCGCTTGTCCTACAGTCCTCTGGCGGAAGCGGCGCGCTGTGGAAAAATGCGGCATCGCCACCTCGCGTTCTCCGCGCCCCACGCAATACCCATGACCATCCTCCCCACGCTCCTCATCCTGGCCGCCGGCAGCGGCTCGCGGTATCGCGCCTCGGGCGGTCAGACGCACAAGCTCGACGCGCTGATCGACGGAAGCAGCGTGCTGCAACGCGCGGTGCAAGCGGCGGAACAATCTGGGCTCGCGTGGCATGTGGTGCGCGCCGCCGATGTGCCGCAAGGCAGCGTGGGCATGGGCGACTCGATCGCCGCTGGCGTACGCGCGACGGCCAACGCCGCGGGCTGGTTGATCATTCCCGGCGACTTGCCGCTGGTGCTGCCGGCCACGTTGCAGCGGGTCGCACACGCGCTGGCGACGGGCACACACGACGTCGTGACACCGCTTTTTCGCGGTCGGCAAGGCCATCCCGTGGGCTTTTCGGCCAGCTGCCTCACGCAACTCACTGCCTTGTCTGGCGATCGGGGCGCGTCCTCCATCGTGCAGGAGGCGCGCACCCGCCACCGGGTGCTCACGCTCGACGTGGACGATGATGAAGGCATCGTCACCGATATCGATACCGTGGACGATCTGCTGCGCGCCCAAGCACTGCATCGCCAGCGCACCGGGCGCTGAAACTCAACCGGCGGTGACGGCGGACACAATGCGCCGCGCCTTGTCCACCAGAGGCTTGTCGATCATCTTTCCATCCACTGCCGTGGCCGCGCCATGGCTCGCCTCGAATGCCGCCAACACGCGCTCGGCCCAATCGATCTCGGCGGCAGACGGTGCGAAGGCCGCGTTCACCGGAGCCACCTGCGCGGGGTGAATGCACAGCTTGGCGCCATAGCCGAGCTGCCGCGAACGCCGCGCGTCCTGCGTGATCAATGCGGCATCGCTGAAGTTCACGCTCACGCCATCGATCGGCGGCAACATGCCTGCGCGCACGGACTCCAGCACGATCTGCGTGCGCACCGCATCGAGCGCGTGGTCTTCGTCTGCAATCCCGCTTTCGGTCGAAAAGTCGACGCTGCCGAATGCCATCTGCTCCACACCCGCCACGCTGCTCACCGCCCGCAAGTCCAGATAGGCGGACACGGTCTCGATCAGCGCCACAATGCGCCGCCCCGGCAGCGCCGACACCAAAAACGCGAGCGAACGCGCATCCGCCTTGGGCAACATGACCGCCGCCTGGGGCGTGGCCTGCAGCATGCGCACGTCGTCGTCAAACCACGGCGTACCGGCCGAATTGATGCGCACCAACGCCGCACGCTCGCGCGTCGCCAGCCATTCACGCACCAGCGTGCGGGCCTGCGCCTTGGCCTCGGGCGCTACGGCGTCTTCGAGATCCAGAATGATGTCGTGCGCACCGCTGGCCGCGGCCTTGTCGAAGCGCTCTGCGCGATCACCGGGAACGAAGAGAAAGCTGCGGGAAATACCGGTCATGTGTTTTTACCCAACGTGTCCAAAGTTCACGTCCTGCGACGTGGTCAGCGTGCAAAAGCGCTTGAGGCCCTGAATCGCATTGTCGTGCTCTTCGGTCGAGGGTGCGCAGCAGCAGTCTTCGAGCACGATGATTTCGTAGTCGCGGTCATGTCCCTCGCGCACCGTGGCCTGCACCACCGCATTGGTGGAGACGCCCGAGCAATAGATGCGGCGAATGCCGTGCGCGCGCAGAATTGCCTCCAGACTGGTGCTGTAGAACGGGCTCACACGGTGCTTGATGATGTCGAAATCGCTCGCCTGCTGCCCCAGATCGGGATGGGTTTGGGTGCCGAACGTCCCAAGTTGAAAGATGCCATTCTTGCGCGCACCCGAGAATATTGGCGAATGCGGCGGGCACTCGCGGTAGTCCGGCGAAAAACCCACGCGCACAAAACCGATGTGGATGCCCGCCTGGCGCGCCTTGTCGAGTGCGTGCCGCGTGTTTTCAATGATGCGCCGGCCACGCACCTGCTCGCCATAGGCGGCCTTGCCGTTGAAGCCATCCGCATGGACGAGATCGTTTTCCATGTCGAGCACCAGGTAGATCGAATCCTTCACGCGCTTCTCCTTCGTTGTTTGTTGGCTGGGGCTACTCGTTGTCCACGCTGCCTCGCAGAGGGTGTCCGTATGGATTTCAGTTATCAGTATCGCGAATTCGTGGGTCCGCTAAAGAATGACTTCGCGACTTTCCAATTCGGCGCGCTGCGCGCTGGACAGACCCAGCAGTTCGCCGAACACATAGTCCTCATCCTGGCCCAGCGCGGGCGTGAGTCGGTGAATGCCGACCTCATCCGTGCGACTGAAGCGCGCAGGCGCACCAACCACGGGGCGCGACGGCAAATCGTCGGCACTCACCTGCGTCACCACCCCGCGCGTGCGCAGATGTGGATCGTCGGCAATGTCCTGCATGTTCCACGACACATGCGCACTGACACCCGCTTGCTGCAGGCGTTCAGTGATCTCGTCGGCGTCATGCCTGGACAGCCATTGCGATACCAGTTCATCCACCACATGGGCATGTTTGCTTCGGCCCTGCGCGGTCGCCAGATGGGGCGCGTCACACTGCACGTCGAGCGCTGCCAGCATGCGCTGCCATTCGGCATCGTTGCGCACGGCCAGCGTGATCCAGCGGTCGGCACGTGCGCTCGGATAGACGCCGTGCGGCGCCATCGAGGCATCGGAATTGCCCGGGCGCTGTGGCGTGAAACCCGCGCTCGCCATCGCCAGTGCGTCGCCGATCATGGCCGAGGCTACCTCGCGCGCAGCCAGATCGACATGCTGCGCGCACCCCGTGCGGCGGCGCTGATGCAGCGCGGCGATGGTGGCAAGCGCGGCGTGCACGCCGGCGGAGTGATCCATCACGTGGCGCATTTCCACAGGCGGACCATCGGCGTAGCCGGTCATCCAACCCAGGCCTCCCCAGGCACCAAACAGCGGTGCATACCCAGCGAAATGCGAGTCCGGGCCACTCTGCCCGCACGATGAAAGCGACAGCATGACGATGTCGGATTTCACCGCACACAATTCTTCAAATCCCAGACCGAGGCGCTTGATCACGCCCGGCCGAAAACTCTCCGCCGCGATGTCGGACACCGCCACAATGCGCTTGGCCAGCTCCACCGCTTCGGCGTTCTTGAGATTGAGCCGCACCGACAATTTGTTGGCCGAGACCTGATCGAAGGTCGCCGCCTGCATGCGCCCATACACCGCATGCGGCTTGCGAAATGCGTCGGGCCGCGTCTGGCTTTCGATCTTGATGCATTGCGCACCCAGTTGCGACAGCATGTGCGTGCAGAAGGGGCCCGCCGCATGGATCGTGAAATCGGCGATCCGCACACCGGCAAGCGGTGCATTGACCAAGGGAAGGTTGTCGCGATTCATTACAGCATGTCCTCCGTCATTTCTCCCAGTTCGGGCACGGCACTTCTTGCACGCTGCGGCGAGCAATGGAACTGGAACGGCGCATACAGCAGCTCCAATTCGCGACCGCTTTGCAACGTCACCGGCTCAAACAGTCCGCGTGCCCGTTCGTGATCGCCCTGCATCACGTCTTCGGGCGTGCGGTATTTGGCGGCTGGAACCCCCAGCTTCTGCGCCCGCTGCACGATGTCGTCCACCTCGTGACGCGCCATCCATTCGCGCACATGCAGATTGATTTCATCACCGCGGCGACTGCGTTCCAGCGGATCGGACAAGGCTGGATCGAGCGCCCATGCGGGCTCACCCAACAACTCCACCAACCCGCGCCATTGCCTGTCTTCCAGGGTGAGCAACTCCATATAACCATCGAGTGTCTTGAACACGCCGCCGTAACGAAACCGGCGACTGGTGCGGTGCTCGAGCGAGCCATCGCCCAGTCTCTGCAGGGCAAACGCCCCCACGGCCAGCACCGCATCCTGTACGGACACATCCACAAATTGCCCCCCCACCGAAGGCGCTGCCCACCACGCGGCGAGCCCGCTCATGGCCGCCATGCATCCGCCCTGATAGCTGCCGAAGTGGCCGTAGATCTTGAGCGGTGGACG
>CALMCS010000386.1 GCA_937862875.1 uncultured Comamonadaceae bacterium | reverse complement strand
CCTTGCCGCGCTACAAGCTCGGAACCTACAGTCAGCAGGACGTTCAGCGCATCGCCAGCCTGGCGGGGTTGCAGGGCATGTCGCCGCGGTTGTCTAGCGAGTTTCTGGGGGACTTGCTGGATAACAGTCTGCGCGGCTCGCTGTTGGTGCATGGCACGCGGGCGGAAGATATCAGCGGTAAGGAGTATGAGTTGGCTCAGTTGCGCATCGGGATTCAGGATGCGCGGGTGGTGCAGTTTGAATATTCCAAACCGGACGATACGCGCAAGATCGTCAGCGTGAACCCCTATAAATTGGCCTTGAGTGACGGCACCTGGTATTTGCAGGCTACCGACCAGGGCAAGGTCAAGTCGTATGCCGTGTCGCGAATCGATCGGTTGCAGCTGACTTCGGATGGTTTTGTGCCCGATGCGTCGGTGCACGATTACCTCAAGCGGGAGGACACGATTTGGCTGAATCAGGAGAAGGCCAAAGTCGTGTTGAAGGTTGCGCCGCCTGCGGCTTCGTATTTTCAGCGGCGTCAGTTGATCGGTAGCCAGAAGATCGAGATGACGCTGGAGGATGGCGAGATTTTGGTGTCTGGCTTGATTGCGCATCCCAACCAGATTTTGCCGGTGGTGCGTTATTGGATTCCTTATGTGCGTGTGATCAGCCCGGAGGGTTTGCAGGCCGAGTTGGACGCGCAGTTGAAGGGCTATCTGGGCATTCCAGGGTAGTTCCCCACGTTTTTTGGTTCTCACATTTTTTTGAAATGACTGCCGGCAGGTACCGGTAGAGGTCGACTCATCTCCGCATTTTTGAACTGAACTGTCTATGAGACGGTTAGGCGGAGCTTTGTCCAATTTCGATTCAACACAGATAACAACAGGGAGGAGAAGCAATGAGCTATTGCAGGGGCTGCGGCCACCAAATTCATGAGACGGCGGAAAGCTGTCCGCAATGTGGGGCGGTGACGACGCCCGGAGCTGACGTGCTGCGCCGCATCGGCGGCGGCGCGGTGCAGGAGGGCACGTTGTGGCTTCCCGTGCCGTCTCTGGTGTGCGGTGTCGTCGTGGCGCTGGCGCAGTTCGATCCGGGCGAGTGGGACGTGGATCAGGTGGTGGGGTGCATTGGGTTCTCCGTCGCCGCGATGGTCCTGGGTGGTATCAGTCTGGCCAGGCAGAAACGGGGCGGAGGCATGGCTATCGCGGGGTTGATTCTGGGTGGCATTGGGCTGCTGGGAACGCTCGGATCGCAGTGGTGATCGTCGAAGAAAAGCAGAAAGCAAGAAAAGAGAAGTCCATGTATCAACAACCGGAGGTAAGCAAGATGGAACACCAACCTACTGAGAGCCAGAACATGATGTTCTGTCATGGCTGCGCCAAGCCGCTGCATGTGTCCGCCGTGAACTGCCCAGGCTGCGGTGCTCCGCAAAGAATCAGTGCGGCCTCGTTGGCCGACGAGTCCGAAAAGAGCAAGGTG
>CALMCS010000385.1 GCA_937862875.1 uncultured Comamonadaceae bacterium | reverse complement strand
TGGTGGTCACCTTGGTGCTCGGTTATCAGGCCTTTGGCTTGAAGATGAACGCGAGTTTCGAGCGGATGATTCCGGGCAAGCACCCGTTTGTGGTCAATTACCAGAAGCACAAGACCGACCTGTCGGGCCTCGGCAATACCTTGCGCATCGCAGTGACTGCGCCCAAGGATACGGTTTTTGAAGCGGGTTACATGGACACGCTGCGCCGACTCAACGACGAGTTGTTTCTGCTGCCCGGTGTCGATCGCTCCTTCATGAAATCGCTTTGGATGCCCGCGACGCGCTGGATGGGCGTGACCGAAGAAGGTCTGGAGGGCGGACCGGTCATTCCGGACGACTACGACGGCTCGCCCAAAAGCATCGAGCAATTGCGTGCCAACGTGATGCGCTCGGGTGAAGTCGGTACGCTGGTGGCTCCTGACTTTCGCTCCACCGTGATCGTCGTGCCGCTGATGGAAGCCAATGGCGAGCAGCGCCTTGACTACCGTGCGCTGTCGGATCGCCTGGAACAGCTGCGCACCAAATACGAAGCCGAAGGCGTGAAGATCCACATCACCGGTTTTGCCAAGATCGTGGGCGACTTGCTCGACGGTCTGCAGCAGGTGCTTCTGTTCTTTGCAGTGGCGATCGCCATCTGTACCGCCGTGCTGTACTGGTATACGCGCTGCGTGCGCAGCACCTTGCTGGTGGTGATCTGCTCGTTGATCGCCGTGGTGTGGTTGCTTGGCATGTTGCCGACTTTTGGCTTCGAACTCGATCCGTATTCCGTGCTGGTTCCGTTTCTCGTGTTCGCCATCGGCATGAGCCATGGCGCGCAGAAGATGAACGGCATCATGCAGGATGTAGGGCGAGGAACACATCGCTGGGTCGCCGCGCGTTATACCTTCCGTCGATTGTTTTTGGCGGGTCTGACGGCACTGTTGGCCGATGCCGTTGGCTTTGCCGTGCTGATGATCATCGACATTCCGGTGATTCACGATCTTGCGATCTCGGCGAGTATTGGTGTGGCGGTGCTGATTTTTACGAATCTTGTGCTGCTGCCAGTGCTGCTGTCGTACACGGGGGTAAGCCAAAAGGCGGCGCTGCGCAGCCTCAAGGCAGAGCGCGCCGAGCTCGATGAATCCGGACAAGGCAAGCCCGCACTGTGGGCTTTCCTCGACCTGTTCACCGAACGCAAGTGGGCCACCATCGCCATCCTTGCCTCGGTGGTGCTGGGCGTTGCCGGGTTCGCGGTGAGCACGCATCTGAAGATTGGCGATCTGGATCCAGGCGCTCCCGAGCTGCGAGCCAACTCACGCTACAACAAAGACAATGCCTTCATGGCCAGCAACTACGCGGCCAGCAGCGATATCTATGTGGTCATGGTGCAGACTCCGCAATACCGCTGCACGGAATACAACGTGCTGGCGCAAGTGGATTCGCTGGAGTGGCAACTGCAGCAACTGCCGGGTGTGGAGTCGACCAACTCGTTTGCAGCCTTGGCGAAATGGACGACTGCCGGCATGAACGAGGGCAGTCTCAAGTGGTATGACGTGCCGCGAGAGCAGGAGACCCTGAACGCCATTGCGGCCCGCGCACCACGCGAGTTGTTCAACCAGAACTGTGACTTGCTCACGCTGTATGTCTACCTCAAGGACCACCGTGCCGACACGCTCGATGCCGTAGTGCACCAAGTGGAAGAGTTCGCGGCGAAGAACAACACCAAGGACATTCAGTTCCTGTCTGCTGCCGGTAACGCGGGTATCGAGGCTGCCACCAACATCGTGGTGAAGAAGGCCAATACGGAGATGCTGTTGCTGGTCTACGCTGCGGTGATCGTGCTGGCCTTCATTACCTTCCGTTCGTGGCGGGCGGTGGTGTGCGCTGTCGTCCCGTTGATGCTCACATCGGTACTGTGCGAGGCGCTGATGGTGGGGTTGGGCATCGGTGTGAAGGTCGCTACTTTGCCCGTGATCGCACTGGGTGTGGGTATCGGTGTGGACTACGCGCTCTACGTGCTCTCGGTGATGTTGGCAGGGCTGAGAAACGGCATGACTCTGTCCGAGGCTTACTACAAGGCGCTGCTGTTCACGGGCAAGGTGGTGGTGCTGACCGGCGTAACGCTGGGTATCGCCGTCGCTACCTGGGCGTTCTCGCCGATCAAGTTCCAGGCCGACATGGGCATCTTGCTGGCCTTCATGTTCCTGTGGAATATGTTGGGTGCGTTGATCTTGCTGCCAGCGCTGGCGCACTTCCTGCTCAAGCCAAGCGTGCAACCTGCGCCGGCTCCCGCCGTAGTGGCGGGTTGAGAAGCGGCGCTGCCGCCGCATCAATGATGGCGGCGGCAGTCACGAATCGCTGTGGATTCGTAGTGAAGCCAAGCTCCCGTCTCCCATTGTGGAGGGGCTTGGCTTCACCCGTTGATTCAACGCCCGAGGTCCTTGGCCGTTGTCCCTGCGATGCCCCAGTTCTCCTTGGGCACATCCTGGATCCACACACGAACATTGGCGATCGGTGCGCCGACGGCATCCACTAGGGCTTGCGTGACTTTCTCGATCACGGCTTTCTTCTGCGCTTCGGTACGACCTTCGAGCATGTAGATTTGAGCAAAAGGCATGGTGCGACTCCTGTAGTGAAAACGTGGGAAATCAGACGAAACGCAGCGAGACGCTGCCCATGTCCTGAACCCGCAATGTGACGTTGTCGCCGGGCGCGACGGCGATGGCTTCCGTCACGCCGCCGGAGAGGATCATGCTGCCGGCTGGCAGCTCCTTGCCGCGTTGGCCGAGGTGATTGGCCAGCATCGCAATGGCAGCAGCTGGATGACCGAGCACGGCAGCGCCCGCGCCGAGGGCGACGGGTTGTCCATTTTTCTCCAGCACGATGCCGACGGTTCTCAGGTCTACGGATTCGGGGCGTACGGCGCGACCGCCGATGGTGAAGCGGGCAGCGGAGGTGTTGTCCGCGACCACGCTTTTGAGGTCGAACTTGAAATCGCGGTATCGGCTGTCGATGACCTCGATGCCGGGCATGACGAAGTCGGTGGCGGCCAGCACATCGCCGATATGGCAACCCGGGCCTTTGAGCG
>CALMCS010000384.1 GCA_937862875.1 uncultured Comamonadaceae bacterium | reverse complement strand
CCATCCAGCCGGGCGAGCGCTACCACTTCGATTACCCGCGGCTGCTGGCTGACCTAGCGCGCGTGCGCGCCGGCATCCAGGCGCACCTCTTTCCTTCGCGTGCTCAGCCGCGCGACCCCGCCGAACTGGCCGGCGACTACCGCACCGAGCGGGCCGTCGAGCCATCGCCGACGACCGCGGAGGCCAAGCCATGAACGGCGCCCAGGTCTCGGCATTTCAAGCCAACAGCGGCATCGCGCCTTCCGCGATGGCGACCGTCCTGGTCGGCGTCGTGTTCGCGGTCCTGCTCGTCTGGGGCGTCTGGGCCATCCGAACGGCCTACGTGGGGTGGTCCGAGAGCCGCCTCAACCAGCGCCAGTTCCTCGGCGTCTGCATCCGCTTCGTCGCGATGTACCTCGTCCTGAGTTTCTTCCTCCTCTCCTGACCTGAAAGGCCTGACCATGCAAAACCGCATCCTCACTTCCCGTTTTGTCCAGCGCGCCACCGTGGCTCTGGGCGCCGCCGCGCTGCCCGCGCTGTCGTTCGCGCAGGGGTTGCCGCAACTGGAGAACCCGACCCGCGGCACGGGCAACGGCATCATGGAAACGATCAGGAACTACGGCTACGACATCATCATGCTCGTGGCCCTCCTGGTCGTGGCGTCGATGTTCATCGGCGTCTGCTACCACGCCTACGGCACCTACGCGGAAATCCACACCGGCCGTAAGACGTGGGGCCAGTTCGGCCTCACGGTCGCCATCGGCGCCGTGCTGCTCGTGATCGGCATCTGGCTGCTCACCGAAGCCACCGGCATCCTGTAAGGCGAGGCCGGTATGTCCGAGCAGCAGCACGTCCGTGCTGACGGGACGGTCACGTTCCTTCCGCACCGGCTCAACCGCCATCCCGTTGTCGTGCGCGGCCTCACCGCCGACGAGCTGTGGATCTGCTGCGGCCTGTCCGGCGCCGCCGGCCTGCTGGTCGGTGCGCCGCTGTCTTGGGTGTTCCGCACGATCGCGCTCGCGCCCACGTTCGTCGTGCTGGGCGTGGCCTTCGGCGTGTTCATCGGGGGCGGCATCCTGCGTCGCCTCAAGCGTGGGCGTCCCGACACCTGGCTGTATCGGCAACTCCAGTGGCGCATCGCCACGCGCTATCCGCTGGTGGCGGGCTGGGTGGGCGGCCATGTGCTGATCTCACGCTCCGGCTTCTGGACCACCCGAAGGTCTGCTGCAAGGGGGGCACGATGAGCCGCTTCAAGAACGAGATCACCCATCTGCAGGCGCACATCAAGACGCTTCGCCTGGGTGCTGGCGCGCTGGTCATCGTCGCCCTGGTCATGGGCGGCGGCTGGTGGAGCGCTCCGCGCGACCTGACCATCCACGTCCCGCCTGATCTGCGCTCCGGCAGTACCCGCAAGTGGTGGGAAGTGCCGCCCGAATCGGTCTATGCGTTCACGTTCTACGTGTTTCAGACCCTCAACCGCTGGCCGACGAATGGCGAAGAGGACTATGCGCGTAATCTCCACACGCTCTCGCCGTACCTCACCCCATCCTGCCAGGCCTTCCTGCGGGCGGACTACGACTATCGCCGCTCCACGGGCGAGCTGCGTCAGCGCGTGCGCGGCATCTACGAAATCCCCGGTCGCGGCTACGGTGACGACCCCACGGCGCGCGTGCGCGTGGTGTCCGACCGCGACTGGGTGGTGACGCTGGACATCACCGCAGACGAGTACTACGGGGCGGAACAAGTCAAGCGGGCTTTGGTGCGCTACCCCGTGAAAGTCACGCGGGTGGACATCGATCCCGCTCGCAATCCGTTTGGCCTGGCGCTCGACTGCTACGAGGGTGCGCCCCAGCGCATCAGCACACCGGAGCCGTCGCGCCCGGCACCTGGCGGCCTGTCTCCGCAAGCGCCTCAAGGAGAAACCCCATGAAGCACCTTGTACTCGCACTGCTGGGGCTGCTGGCCGTCGCCTCGGCTCCTTTTGCCCAGGCCGTGGAGATCCTTCGCTGGGAACGCATGCCCCTGGCCGTGCCCCTGCGTGTCGGGCAGGAGCGCGTCGTGTTTATCAACCGGAACGTCCGCGTGGGCGTGCCCGCGGGCGTCGGCGAGCGCTTGCGGGTGCAGAGTGCGGGCGGCGCGGTGTACCTGCGCGCCAGCGAGCCGATCGAGCCCACACGGCTGCAATTGCAGGATGCCGACACGGGCGCGCTGATTCTGCTCGATATCGCGGCCGAGCCGGCCAAGGTCGGCGAAGCCGAGTTGGAGCCGGTGCGCATCGTCGAGGGCGACAGCGCCCCGACGCGCTATGGCGATCAAGCCGACGGAGCAGACGACGCCCCGGCGCGCGCCCAGGACCAGGCAGGCGCGCGGGCAGCGCGGCGTGAAACCCCGGTTCCGGTCGTGCTGACGCGCTTCGCCGCGCAGAACCTCTACGCACCGCTGCGCACCGTGGAGCCGCTGCCGGGCGTCATGCGGGTGAACCTGCGCCGCGATCTCGACCTCGGCACGCTGGCGCCGACGCTGCCGGTGCGCGCAGTTGCGCTCGCCTCGTGGCGTCTGGAAGACCAGTGGGTCACAGCCGTGCGCCTCACCAATAGCAGCGGCGGCTGGATCACCCTCGACCCGCGCGTGTTGCAGGGCGATTTCCTCACCGCCACCTTCCAGCACGAAGCACTCGGCCCGCGCGGGACGCCAGAGGACACGACCGTCCTGTACTTGGTGACGCGGGGGCACGGCCTCGCGCAATCGCTGCTGCCGGCGATCAACCGCTTCGACCCAGCCGTGCATCTGCCGCAGCCCGAAGCCGAGGCCACCGACGACAAGGAGGCCCGCCATGCGCAGTAACGGACTCCTGAAGTGGTTAATGATCCCCGTGGCCCTGCTGGTGCTGTTCGTCGCCATCCGGCTGTTTTCGGGTGGAGGCTCGTCGGCGCCGCCCGCTGCGGATGCCGGCGCCAAGCTCACGCCGGAGGAGATGAAGGCGCTGGGCATCGAGGGCGATACCCCCCGCGATACCGTGGCGACGCTCGTGGCGCAAGTGAAGCAGTTGCGCACCGAACTGCAGACGGCGCTGTCCGACAACAAGTCCCAGCGCGAAGAGAACCAGCGCCTGCGCCAACGCGAGAACTCGATCGACCAGCGCATCAATTCGGCGCTGGAGACCGAGCGCTCCAACCTGCGCCGCGACCAGCAGCAGGCAGCCAGCGAACGCCAGCAGACCGAGGGACTGCTCGCCGACCTGCAGCGGCGCCTGGAAGGCATCGGCGGGCGCGGCGGCGGCCACGCCGATCTACCCGTGGGCCTGGGGCTGCGTAACGGCGACGAGGCAGGCATGGAAGGCGGCGTGCGCTGGGTCGAGCCGGACGACGCGAAGCCCGCTGATGGGCGTAACGGCAGTCGCGGCACGGGTGGCGGCATGAGCTTTCCGACGAGCTTCGGCCCCGCGCAGAGCACGCTGGAAACCACGGCACAAACCGTGGCGAACGCGGGCGCCCGCGCCGCAGGCGTCAAGAGCGCCAAGCCGGTCTATACGGTGCCGACCAACTCGACGCTGATGGGATCGGTGGCAATGACGGCGCTGATCGGCCGCGTGCCGATCGACGGTACGGTCAACGATCCGTATCCGTTCAAAGTCCTGGTCGGTCCCGACAATCTCACGGCAAACGGTATCGACATTCCCGACGTGGCGGGCGCCGTGTTTTCCGGCACGGCCTCGGGCGACTGGACGCTCTCTTGCGTGCGCGGCCAGGTGCGCAGCATCACCTTTGTGTTCCATGACGGGACCATTCGGACGATTCCCGAAGACCGCGACGGCAACCAGCAGAACAACCAGCAGCAGAACTCTCAAAGTGG
>CALMCS010000383.1 GCA_937862875.1 uncultured Comamonadaceae bacterium | reverse complement strand
ACAGAACGCTGCAAGGCGGGCGTGCGCTAGGCCAAGGCCTGTCGGAAAACATTTGATTGTCGACAGATCTTCAACAGCCCTCTGCACCAAGCTCCGAGTGGCCGCAAAATTGTGCGGAAAACTGTGTCGCCAGACGCTACCATGCGGAAACCGCGTCTTGATGGTTTTCCGCTTATGTTAGTAGGTTACATGCGCGTGTCGTCAGATTCCGACCGGCAGAGCACGGACTTGCAGCGCGACGCGCTGCTCGCCGCCGGCGTCGATCCGCGTCACCTGTTCGAGGATTACGCCTCCGGCGCGAAGGACGACCGCGCCGGCTTGGTGCAGGCGCTCGAATTCGTCAGGCCCGGCGACGTACTGGTCGTGTGGAAGCTCGACCGGCTCGGCCGATCGCTGTCGCACCTACTCACCATCGTGACCTCGCTCAAGGACAAGCGGGTGGCGTTCCGCTCGCTGACGGAGAATCTGGACACCACCACGCCATCGGGCGAGTTTCTATTCCAGGTGTTCGGCGCGCTCGCGCAGTACGAGCGCGCCTTGATCCAGGAGCGTGTCGTTGCCGGCCTGGCTGCTGCCCGCAAACGTGGCCGGATCGGTGGGCGGCCGCAGGCAATCACCGGCGAGAAGCTGGATGCCATTATCGCCGCGCTCGAAGGTGGCATGTCCAAGGCAGCCGTGTGCCGCAACTTCGGCGTGAAGCGGACCACCTTGATCGAAACTCTGACGCGGGCCGGCTGGCCCGCGTCAGTGCCCCCAGGAGCGTAGCGGTATGGCGGACGGCGGCGGCAGTAAGGAAGATCAGTGGGTATTGGCGCCAGCCGAACGCGAACTGGTGATGACCAAAAACCGGGCGAACCGGTTGGGCTTTGCCATCCTGCTGACCTTCTTCCGCGATCGCGGCCGTTTTCCGCGCGACGAAACCGAAGTCGAGGTACAGGGCATAGCCGCGCTCGCCAAACAACTCGACGCACCCGCGCCCATCGATGGCGAAGCCTTCCTCACGGGCCGCACTGCCGAGCGGCTGCGCGGCGAAATCCGCGTGCGTTTCGGCTTCCGCGAAGCGACGGTAGCCGATGCCGAGATGCTGACGGAGTGGCTGCGTGATCATGTTGCCGGAGAAGTTGGCGGTGACATTGAGCCGATGATCGAGCGGCTGGAAGGACGTTGCCGCGAACTCGCCATCGAGCCGCCGAAACCAGACCGGATGGAGCGCATCGCGCGCAGTGCGTTGCGCTCCCACGAAGACCGCTTCCATAGCTGCGTGTATGGGCGGCTGCCGCCCGCGACTCGCGAACGCCTGGATGCCTTGCTGCGCCCAGAAGAATCGGGCCACGGGGAGAGCGCCGTTGAAGATGCTCAAGGCGAAGCCGCAGGCAACGCGCCGGCCGTCTTGCTGAAACTGCGCGGCAGTCCCGGCCGCCCAAGCCTTGCCAGCATGCAGGATGAGTTGGCGAAGCTCGAACTGATCCGGGGGATCGAGCTGTCTGCCGATCTGTTCGACCGGACTTCGCCGCGTGACCTGGAGCGCTGCCGCCAGCGTGTGTCGGTCGAGGTTCCCCGCGACCTGCGCCGACATCCCGATGCAGCGCGCCTCACCTGGCTGGCCGCTTTCGTCCACCTGCGCGCCCGCAGCCTGACCGACGACCTGGTGGACTTGCTGATCGAGACCATCCACCAGATCGGCGCGCGTGCCGAACGCAAGGTCGAACGCGAACTGCTGGAGGACCTCAAGCGCGTGTCCGGCAAGCAGAACCTGCTGTTCAATCTGGCCGACGCCACCTTGGCCCAGCCGGACGGCGTGGTGCGCGACGTGGTGTTTCCAGTGGTCGGCGAGCAGACGCTGCGCGATCTGGTCAAGGAGTGGAAGGCCACCGGCCCGACCTACCGCATCACGCTGCGCACTGTGATCCGCAATTCGTACCAGGGCCACTACCGGCGCATAGTACCGACCTTGCTGGCCGCGCTGGTATTCCGCTCCAACAACGACCGCCACCGCCCGGTGATGGACGCGCTCGACCTGGTGAAGCGCTTTGCCGACACCAAGGTGCATACCTTCCCAGCCGACATCGAGGTGCCGCTCGATGGCGTGGTACGTGGCCTGTGGCGAGAAGCCGTCATGGAGACGGACGCCGCCGGCCGGGATCGGGTCAACCGCGTCACCTATGAAATCGCCGTGCTGGAAGCCCTGCGCGAGCGGCTGCGCTGCAAGGAAATCTGGGTGGTCGGCGCGAACCGCTACCGCAACCCCGACGACGATCTGCCGGCTGACTTCGAGCAAAACCGCGAGGACTACTACCGGGCGCTGAACCTGCCTCTCGATGTGGAGCGCTTCATCGCCGACTTGCAGGCCGAAATGCGCGCGGCGCTGTCCACCTTCGACGCTGGCTTGAAGAAGAATCCATCCGTCCGGCTGAGCAGCAAGGGCGGTGGCTGGATCACGCTGACGCCGCTCGATGCGCAACCCGATCCCCCCAATCTGACCGCGCTAAAGGCCGAACTCAATGTCCTCTGGCCGATGACCAGCCTGCTCGATATGGTCAAGGAAACCGATCTGCGGTTGAGCTTTACCGATGCCCTGAAAAGCCCGACCTCCTACGAGTCGATGGATCGCTCGGTGTTGCAGCCGCGCCTGCTCCTGTGTCTGCACGGCCTGGGCACCAATGCTGGCTTGCAGCGCATGGCCGGGCTGGATTCCGGCACCACGGCGCGCGACCTGGCCTATGTGCGCCGCCGTTACATCAGCGTGGACGCGATGCGCCGCGCGATTGCCATCGTCGCAGACGGCACGCTGCAAGCCCGCAACCCGGCGATCTGGGGTAGCGGCACCACCGCTTGCGCGTCGGACTCGAAACACTTCGGCGCGTGGGATCAGAACCTCACCACGCAATGGCACGTCCGCTACGGCGGGCGCGGCGTGATGATCTACTGGCATGTCGAGCGCAGCTCGCTGTGCATCCATTCGCAGCTCAAGTCGCCGTCGTCGTCGGAGGTGGCGTCGATGATCGAGGGCGTGATCCACCATTGCACCGAGATGGAGGTGGATCGGCAGTATGTCGATTCGCACGGCCAGAGCACGGTGGCGTTCGCCTTCTGCCGCCTGCTGGGCTTCCAGTTGCTGCCACGGCTGAAGGCCATCCACTCACAGAAGCTGTACCGGCCAGAGACCGGCAAGGCCGACGCCTACGCGAACCTGCAACAGATTCTGACCAAGCCCATCGACTGGGACTCGGTGCGGCAACAGTACGACCAGATGGTCAAGTACGCTACCGCGCTGCGCCTGGGGACAGCGGACACCGAAGCCATCCTGCGCCGCTTCACCAAGAAGAACGTGCAGCACCCGACCTACAAGGCATTCGCTGAGTTGGGCAAGGCGATCAAGACTATCTTCCTGTGCCGCTACCTGCACGACGAGGCGTTGCGCCGGGAAATCAACGAGGGGCTGAACGTAGTCGAGCAGTGGAACGGCGCGACCGACTTCGTGTTCTTCGCCCGCCGGGGCGAGATGGCGAGCAACCGCCGCGAGGATCACGAGGTCAGCATGCTCGCGCTGCACTTGATCCAGAACTGTATGGTCTACATCAACACGCTGATGATCCAGAAGGTCTTGGCCCTGCCGCATTGGCAGGGCAGGTTCACACCACGCGACTACGCCGCCCTGACGCCGCTGATCTGGGAACACGTCAACCCGTATGGTCGGTTCGATCTCGATATGAACACCCGGCTCGACCTACCGTGATCGAAATGGCGGCTGGTGACACGACTGCTTGCTCTACCCCAACCCGTCCGGCCGAGCGACCAAGGTTCTCCTTGATGATCTCTTGGTGGAGCTT
>CALMCS010000382.1 GCA_937862875.1 uncultured Comamonadaceae bacterium | reverse complement strand
CCCATGTGTGCAATGCCCACCACCAGCGTGGAAAACACCAGCGGGCCGATCAGCATCTTGATCAGCCGAAGGAACACATCCGACATGATGGAGATATAGCCCGCCACTTCCTTGGCGGAGTTTTTATCCGGAAACTGAATGAACACCGCATAGCCGATTGCAATGCCAAGCACCATGGCGCCCAGGATCAGAAACGCCGGCGGAATGCCTTTTTTGCGAGTGGCAACCATGGGGAAGCCCTTTCCGGTTATTGCTATAAATTTATTTGACCGTATAGCCACCCTCACACCAAACCCGTATGTGTCCACGTTGGCTTACGCCAATTCAAACGGAAGAACCTGTCTCAAAGCCTTCACCATCCGGGGCCGTTGGGGTATGACTAAACCTATTAAACGGCGTTTTTTGACAGTCGCCAAGATGGAGACCACGGCCTCCCGTGTAGGCAAAAGCCGCCAACCATCGTTAACAACTCTGTCTGTCACATCGCTGAAACCTATTCAATGTGGTTTCCAATAGATCAGCAAAACTCCATAAAACAAGCGTGTGCAAGGTCAATATGGTTTCCCGCTGCTATAAAGGCAGTGTTATCAAAATGTGCGCGGCATAGTTCATTAGCCCGGCGCGCGCGCTTTCATCGGACACTCCGGCATCCAGCAAAGGATTGATATGAAGCAGCCATCCGCCTCCCCTCGCCTGCACCCTGCGCTTTGCGTGGCACTGGCTCTGGGCTTTTCCGCCAACGCCGCCATGGCAGAAAAACCCGCGCGACCACCGTTGGATGCGGCCGCCAGCGATCCGGCCACCCTGGGTTGGATGAAGGGTTCGCCGCCGCCACCCAATCGCATCCTGCGCTTCGAGGATGGCAGCTACTTCCAGTTTCCGGCGATGCGCTGGAGCGTCTCCAACTTCCGCCAGTTGATGCCGACGGTCAACATTTCTCGCGGACTCGGCGCACCGTTGCCGTTGCCCGCCGGTCCTGCGATGCAGACCGCCATCGACCAACTCAGCTTCACGCCCATCGGCGCGAGCCAGCCGATGACGTGGGAGCAATCGCTGGCAGCCAACTACACCGATGGCATCGTGATCCTGCATCGCGGTCAATTGGTGTACGAGCGCTACTTCGGTGTGCTCAAGGCGGACGGACAGCACGCGGTCATGTCGGTGACCAAATCTTTCACCGGCACGCTCGGTGCCATGCTGGTGGCCGAAGGCGTTCTGGACGCCAACCAGACCATGGCGCATTACGTACCCGAGTTGTCCAAATCGGCCTTCGGAAACGCCACGATTCGCCAGGTGCTCGACATGACCACGGGGCTGAAATTCAGCGAAGACTACGCCGACCCCAAGGCCGAAGTCTGGGCCCACGCGAGCGCGGGCAATCCGCTGCCCAAGCCCAAGAACTACACCGGTCCGCGCAGCTACTACGAGTACCTGCAGACCGTGAAGCCGCAGGGCAAGCACGGCGAGGCGTTTGGCTACAAGACGGTCAACAGCGACGCGCTCGGCTGGGTGATCGCGCGGGTCACCGGTCGCACCGTGGCGCAGCTGCTGTCCGAGCGCATCTGGAGCCGTCTGGGGGCCGAGCAGGATGGGTACATGTCGGTCGATTCCACCGGCACGCCCTTTGCCGGTGGTGGCCTGAACACCGGGCTGCGCGACCTCGCGCGCTTCGGTGAAATGCTGCGCAACGACGGCGCGTACAACGGGCAGCAAATCATTCCCAAGCAGGTCGTCGAAGACATTCGCAACGGCGGCGACAAGAGCGCGTTTGCCAAAGCGGATTACCCGCTGTTGAAGGGCGGCAGCTACCGCAATATGTGGTGGGTCTTGCACAACGACCACGGCGCGTATTCGGCGCGCGGTGTGCACGGTCAGCGGGTCTATGTCGATCCCAAGGCGGAGATGGTGATCGTGCGGTTCGCATCGCATCCGGTGGCCGGCAATGCGGCCAACGATCCCACGACGATCCCGGCATTCGACGCGGTGGCGAACCTGCTGATGTCTGCGCCGCGCTGATCGGGCAACCAGCTCACGAGCTCAATGCGGTGCCGTGTCGGCAAGGTTCGAATACCAGGCCACGCCGTCCGTCACCGTCTTGCGGATCTCCCCGCGCTCGAGCAGATAGTTGAGACACGCCAGCGCCTCGCCGGTCGCCAGGTGGTAGTTGCCCGAGTTGGCATCGATCGGCCGCGAGAACAGCGCGCTGAACACATCCACCACGCGCTTGGGCTCGTGCGACAGGGCTTCGCGCAGGCGCGCAAACGACTTGTGCTGGCTCTCGCGCAGATGCCGAAGGCGCGCGTGCAGTCCGTAGAAACAATCGTCGTGCGCGGGCATCACCAGCACATCGTCGGGCACGTTCTGCTCCAGCCAATCCAGCGAGGCGAGCCAGTCCGCCATCGGATTGGCTCCGGGCTCGAGCGGGTGCACCGACACGTTGGATGAAATCTTCGGCAGGACCTGATCGCCCGAGATCAACAGCTTTTGCTCCGGGCAGTACAGGCAGGCATGTTCGGGCGAATGACCACGGCCGATGATGACCTGCCACTGGTTCTCGCCCATGGCGATTGTCTGGCCGTGCGACAGCCGCACGAAGCTGTCGGGCAAGGTGTAGATCATCTTGCCGAACCCACCAAAGCGCGCGCGGTATTTCTCGATCGCGCCCGTGGGCCAGCCGGCCGCCTGCAGAAACTCGAGTGCGTCCTGCGGGGCCTCGCGGTTCATGTCGGCCACCATCGCGCGGCAGCTCAGGTATTCGAGTCGCGACATCCACAGCTTCACGCCAAAGCGGCGCGTGAGCCAGCCCGCCATGCCCACGTGATCGGGATGCATGTGGGTGACAAAGATGCGGGTGAGTTTGCGATTGAAGGGCGGCGCGCTGAGCAACGTGGTCCACAACTCCACCACCTCTTCGGTGCGCAACCCCGTATCCACCAGCGCCAACCCCTCACCATCGTCGAGCAACCAGACGTTGATGTGGTTGAGCGACAAGGGCATCGGCAGACGCACCCAGTAGACGCCCTGGGCCACTTCACGCCAATGGCCGGAAGCCGGCGCTTCGAGGGGATAGTTGATGGTCTCGTGCTGCTGCATGCTGGTTCCTCTGCCGGTGGGTTGTGGTGTTTGCATCGTTGCCGCAAACACCATCATCCATCAAAAACCGCGCAGCTGCATGGCAGGTTCTGTCACCAAGATGTCAGCGCCTGCGCGCCCCACGCGCTCAGGCGGAGACCTTGTCCAACGACAGAACGACCCGCACCACCGTGCCGTGATGGCCCGAGAACACCGTGAGTTTTCCACCCATGCGTTCGGCGCGCGCGGTCATGCTGCGCAGCCCGACACTGACGCCGGCCTGCTGCACCTCCTCCACATCGAATCCGGAGCCATCGTCCTCGATCGAGACCGACAGCACATCGGGTTGGGGCTGCGCGCAGATCACGCGCAGGTGCCTTGCGCGGCTGTGCTGGATGACGTTGGCGACCGCCTCTTCGACCAGCCGGGTGATGCCCATGCATTGCAGTGCACTCGGGCGATATTGTTCGTGCCAACGCTGCGCGATGCTCCACTCCGACGTCACCCCCAGGTCATCCAGGATGAGCGAATAGCGCCTGCGCAGCGGCGCAAACCACTGCACCGGCGTTTCCGGAACGGCCATGCCCGCGCTCGATCCGTAGTCGATCACCTGGCGCAGATCGTCGCGCAGAATTTTCAGGAGCGACAGCATGCGATCGTTGGTCAACCGATCACTGGCCTGCGCCACCAGGGCCATGCTGCGCACCAGACTCGCCCCGAGGCCATCGTGCAGGTCATGTGCGATCTGCACCCGTTCCTGCAGCTTGGCGTTCTGCAGCGCGTTGCCGTGTTCGCGCACTTGTGACTGCTCCAGATCGTCGCGGGCCACCGCCACGTGCTGCGCCAACTCGCGATTGAAGCGCTCCGCGGCGCGCATCTGCTGCGTGAGCTGAGCGCTCAACAGCAGCATCATCAAGGTGATGACCAGGGTGCCACTCAGCGCCGCCCAACTGCGTGCCACCTGCCACACGCCGAGCGCACCAAAGTAGTCGTACAGCGCGACGACCAAGAACACCAACCAGACCAGGGCCAGCAGGATGTGCGAGAGCTTGCGCTCGCCGCCGCGCACTCGCCAGGCGTGCCATTGGAACTGCAGGCAATTGGCCAGAAAGATCAGCATGGCGCCTTTCCAGGCATAGGAAAAAGTGCGACTCGTCGCCTCGTCGGACACCAGCAGCACGGCCGCCGATCCCACCGCCGCCAAAACCCACAACACGCGCTCGACATGCGGCAGTTTCTGCGCGCCGAAACGGAAGGTGAAAATGCACGCGCACAGCACGTACGCAATCAAGGCCACGATGCTGAAGCGCGTCTTGGTCAGGACGCTCTGCCACGGCCACGGCGTATCGGCCAGATAGGTGGTCAGATACACCAGCCACGCCAGCGCCATCAGGCCAAACCAACCATAGGCCTGCTCCTTCGGCCGCAAACACCAGATCATGAGAAACATGACCGCACCCGCGCCCGACAGAACGGCGTTGATGAAATACACCGTCCTCTGGCTCCACAGCGCGCGCTGGTAGTGCTGCACGACCTCCGTCTGGCTGCCGAGGCGCAACGCGCTCAGCCCCGGCGTCGACGCCGCCACGCCCACCACCCGCAGCCAGACGCTGTTCACCCCCGGCAGCACCGCAGATTCCTGCAGCATCCACCAGCGCGGAACATTCCAACTGCGCGACAGCGGCTCGACCATCGACGCGTCGCGATACAGCAGGTCGTTGTTGCTGAAAACCTCGCCCGCGGAGGCGAACCCATCGATCCCCAGGGCGACCGGTTCCGAGCGGTCCGCGCAGCTGCGCTCCCAATCGATCCGGTACCACACCGTGCCGGTGTATCCGGGCCAACGCCGAGTCCAGTGATCGGGCAGTTGCACGTCTACCCAGCCCTCGGTGGGCCGCGCGGTGACATCCGCCCCCTGCGCCTGACTCGCCTGCACCGAAATGATGCGCGGCTCGCACTGCGATGACTGCGACGGCCCCACGGCCTGAGCGCCGGCGGACTGAGAAAGAGAAAGGCCGAACCACACCAGCAGTTGGAATCGAAGGATCCAGAAGAAAAAAACTCGAATCATCTGAATTTTTTTCTGCGGCGGCACAGGGTTGAGAAACAGGTGAACGGCATAGGCCTCGGGTGCGAAGGAATAGGAGTCCGAATGGAACAAATCTCAAAACATCCTAGACCAGCCTCACATTCCTGCATATCACCCAAACTAGGTAATTTGCAGTCATTCCACGACTATTTTGCGCATCCAAGTGCTCAATTTGTCTGTTTGAACTCACAGTGCGCTGTAACTGTTTTCACCAATCCCGCACAGCAAGGTCTTTACCGATGCGTTTGTCAGCACATCGGTGTACGCTGACAAATTACTGATCGTAAAAAAGAAAGGTTCCTATGAACCAGGTTTCTCTTATTCCACCCGCACGGCGGGATGAATTGCGTGCGGAACTCCCCTTGGTAGCGGAATTGCTGCAAAAGCGCCGCGCCAACGAAATCGACGATCTGGTAATCGACGACTTGGTGGCGCTGGTATGGCTGGAATGGGCAGGCGGCAGTCTGCAGCTGACAACCACCGGCAAGAACATTTGCCGCCAACAATTCGAATAGCGAGCTGCGCCGAAACAGATTCGGCGCACCGCAATGAAGAGACGGTTCGATATCGAGATAGAGATCGGTATCCCAACACGATCCAAGCAGCGAGCAGAGCACCGGAACCCAGCCCCCGAATGACGAGATAGGGTGCT
>CALMCS010000381.1 GCA_937862875.1 uncultured Comamonadaceae bacterium | reverse complement strand
CGGTTCCGGTCCATCGGTTTTTGCTTTGTGCGATGTTATGCGTGAGCGTATCAAGGAGCCTGCCGCCGTAGCGGAAGGTCATCTCGCCGATGAGCAGCCCCAGCAGTGCAGAAGCCAGCACGTCGCTCGGGAAGTGCTCCAGCGTCAGGACACGGCAGAAACTTGCGATGACCGCCAGCACGAGCAGCGGTGTGCGCCATGCTGGTAGGAGGTAGGCCAGCACACACGCCGCAGCGAATGCCGTAAAGGCGTGACTGGATGGGAATGAGTTGAAGGGGTGCCCGGCAAAGGGCGTGGCAAACCCGTAGTGACCAAGCTCGATGAGCACGCTCGGACGGGCTCGCGCCACGACATGCTTGAGCGCCAGCGTGATGAGCCCGCCCATCAGCAGAGTGAGCAGCATGAGCAGGCTGCCCTGCTTGACATGCTCCCACCAAGGGAGCCAGCGACGCGCTGCCGGCCATGCCTGCGCAGCTCGGCTGGCGCCATAGGTGCATAACGTGGCAATGGACAAAATCGTGGCGTTGGCGAGTTCGCTGACCGCGTCGAAGAAGTCATCCAATGTCGGTGTCAGGCTGCGGTGGACGAACCGGATCACAGCAGCGTCCACACCGCACGCCAAAATGCCCAGCACGGCGAGAACCTGAAAGGCGGCGAGCGCCCATTTGTGTGGCGTGCCCATGTTCAGCGCCTCGCGGACTGCGGCCCGGCCAATTCGCGAGCACTGGGAGTGCTGCCCGGCATGAGCGTGCCGGCCCGGTCAGAGCGGCCGGCCAGATGTTCATTCGCTTGGGGTGTCCAGCCACCTCCCATCGCGCGATACAGGGAAACCCAGGCCAGCAGGCGCTCGCGGCGCAAGTCAATCAAGGTGCTCTGCGCGGAGACCAAGCTACGGCGTGCATCTTCCAGATCGAACAGGCTGGCCGCGCCCACGTCATAACTCGTTGCCGTAGCCCGGTACGAGCGTTCGAACCCGTCCACGGCAACGCTGGCGCTCTCGCTGCGCCGCGTCGTGCTCTCCAGCGTGACCAGCGCACCTTCCACCTCCTGGATCGCCGTGCGCAAACGCGCCGCATAGACCGTAGTGACGGATTCGTAGCGGACTTTTGCCGCCTGTGCGTTCGCCCGCCGTATGCCCCCGTCGAACAGCGGAAAGGTGATGGCGATGGGGCCGACGCTCCAGACCGTTCCGTCGGTGCTGACGCCGAGACTGGAGACGCGCGTGGAGCCGATGCTGCCGGCCAGCGTGATGCGGGGCCAGCGTTGGGCGTCGGCTTGCGTCGAGTCAGCGCTGGCGGCGACGACGTTCCGCGCGGCCGCATGAATGTCAGGGCGTTGTGCAAGCACTTCGGCCGGTACCGTGTTCACACTGAACTCGGTTGGCAGGGGCAGTTGGGCCGTCTTCTCAGCGAGTTCGCGCCGCAGGGTAGGCTCGTCCTGGGCGGTCAAGGCCACGAGCGCCTTGACCAGTAGATTGCATTGCGCCTTGCGTTCCTCCAACGCTACTTCACCCTGGGCCGCACTGGCTCGCGCCAGATCCGCTGTCGCAGGCGACCGAATACCGCCCGCAGCAGCCAACTCGGTGAGGCGAGATGTTTGCGCGCGGGAGGCTGCGTCGATCCGGGATTGCTCAACGTGCGCCTCACAGGCCCGCAGCTCGACGTAGTTCCTCGCCACGTCGGCGGCGACCGAAACCCGAGCGTCATGCCAGCCAGCCTGGCTGGACGAGAACCTTGCTTCGGCAGCAGCGAGGCCGGCGCGATTGGCTCCAAAGAGGTCCAGTTCCCACGCGGTCTGTAGGCCCAGCGACGAGACCTTACCTACGGGGGCCGCCAGCTCCGAGCGCCCCCTCGTGGCGCTTGCGGCGATATCCAGGGAAGGCAGCAATGCGGCGCCGCTGGTCACACTCGACGCCCTGGCGTCGGCCATGTTCGCGGCGGCTTGCGCCAGGGTCGGACTGGCGCGCTGAGCCGCCTCGATCAGATCGGGCACGAGCGGGTCGTCGAACTGCGACCACCACTGCCTCAGATCATCGACTCGCCCACCGTGCGGAAGCGGTGCGTGCCATTGCGTGGCGACTTGCGCGCTGGCGCTGTCTGGCATCAAGGCGGGTGCGGTCGATGCACAACCCGCGAGCACAAGTGGCATGCCAATGGCAATGCACAGCATGAGGCGACGCGCCACTTGGGGAGGCTCGTGAGAACGAGCCCGTGAACGGGAGTGTTGGAACCTGGATTGGACGTTCATTGATTGGGCTCTCTGAGGCTCGCAAGCCTTCGCCTTGATCTGCAATGAACGCGACTATCTGGCCGTATGACTTTCCAAACACTTACCGGGATCTCGGTCAGCCACCCCGAGCTACGGCCCTTGGATCGGGTAAGTGTTCCGTAAGACGGGGGGCTGGAGCATGAGGACTTTCAACACCCGCAAGGAACCTGCTCATGCCTCCCTCCCCAGCTTTCACCCCCCGCTTCAAGGCAAGCGCTGCCAGCCTGACCCGTGTCTCTGCTGTCGCA
>CALMCS010000380.1 GCA_937862875.1 uncultured Comamonadaceae bacterium | reverse complement strand
TCATCCAATGCGGTGTGGCGAACATCCTTACCCTTGACGAGATAGATGATCAGTTCAGCCACATTCTTGGAATGATCGCCAATGCGTTCGATGGCCTTGGCGAGGAACAACAGGTCCAGGCTGGCAGAAATCGTGCGCGGGTCTTCCATCATGTAAGTGATGAGCTTGCGAACGAAACCGTCGAATTCCTTGTCGATCAGATCGTCTTCCTTCAGGATGCTGACCGCGGCCTTGGTGTCAAGGCGCGCAAACGCGTCGAGCGCCTTGCGCAGCAAACCGGAAGCCAGATCGGCCGCCATGCGCAGATCGCTCGAAGGCAGCGAGCGAGCCGCACCGCTTTCGATGATCGAGCGCACCATGCGCGCCATGCGCGTGGCTTCGTCGCCCATGCGCTCCAGATTCGCGATGGCCTTGCTGAACGCGATCAACAAACGCAGATCGCGTGCGGTCGGCTGGCGACGCGCAATGATGGTGGACAGCTCGTGATCGATTTCCACTTCCATGGTGTTCACGCGCTGCTCGATCGCCTCGACCTGCTCCACGGCTTCAATGCTGAAGTGCGAGAGTGCATACACAGCCTGGCGAATCTGCGATTCCACCAGCCCGCCCAGCTCCATGACACGGGCCGAAATATTGTTCAGTTCTGCATCGAACTGAGATGAAAGGTGTTTGTCTGTCATCTCGTGTCTCCAATCAGCCGAAGCGGCCTGTAATGTAGTCTTCTGTCTCTTTGCGCTGTGGCTTGAAGAACATCTGTTCCGTATCGCCAAACTCCACCAGATCGCCCAGGTACATGTAGGCGGTGTAGTCGCTGCAACGCGCTGCCTGCTGCATGTTGTGGGTCACGATGACCACGGTGTAGTCGCTCTTCAGTTCGGCAATCAGCTCTTCCACCTTGGCGGTGGAGATCGGGTCCAGCGCCGAGCAAGGCTCATCCAGCAACAGAATTTCTGGCTTGATCGCAATGCCGCGGGCAATGCACAGACGTTGCTGCTGACCGCCGGAGAGGCCGGAGCCGCTCTGGTGCAGCTTTTCCTTCACTTCGGTCCACAGCGCCGCCTTGCGCAGCGCCCATTCGACGCGCTCGTCCATGTCGGTGGCGTTCAGCTTTTCGAACAGTTTCACACCAAAAGCGATGTTGTCGTAGATCGACATTGGGAACGGTGTGGGCTTCTGGAACACCATGCCGACCTTGGCGCGGATCAGCGCAACGTCTTGCTTGGAGGTCAGCAGGTTCACGCCGTCCAGCATGATTTCGCCTTCGGCGCGCTGCTCGGGATAGAGCTCGAACATGCGGTTGAAGCAGCGCAACAGGGTCGACTTGCCACAGCCCGAAGGGCCGATGAACGCCGTCACCTTGTTTTCCGGGATGTCCAGATTGATGCTCTTGAGCGCGTGGAACTTGCCGTAATAGAAGTTCAGATCGCGCACCGTGATCTTCGACGGCGAAGGCGAGATGCTGTTCTTGATGGGAGCCATGATGAGGTGTTCCTCTTCTCTTGAATTCTTGAATTCGGTTTACTGTGGTGCGTACGTTGACGTCAGTCGGTCGGTCGGTCAGTCAGTTAATTACTTACTTTTGACGAGTCAACACACGCGCCAGGATGTTCAGACCCAGCACAGCCATCGTGATCAGGAACACGCCGGCCCAAGCCAGATGTTGCCAGTTCTCGTACGGGCTCATTGCGAACTTGAAGATGGTCACTGGCAGGCTCGACATCGGCTTGCCCAGATCGCCATTCCAGAATTGGTTGTTCAGCGCGGTGAACAGCAGCGGAGCGGTTTCGCCGGCGATGCGGGCCACGGCCAGCAAGATACCGGTGATCACACCAGCGCGCGCTGCACGCAGCGTCACCAGGGTGATGACCTTCCACTTCGGCGTACCGAGGGCATAGGCCGCTTCACGCAAGCTCGCAGGCACCAGCACCAACATGTTTTCGGTGGTGCGAATCACCACCGGAATCACGATCAGCGCGAGCGCCAGAATGCCGGCGTAGGCGGAGAAGCTCTTGAAGCGAGCGACCACCACCGCGTAGACGAACAGACCGATCACGATACTGGGAGCCGACAGCAGAATGTCGTTCACGAAGCGCGTGGCCGAGGCCAGCCAGCCGCGGGGGTCGTATTCGGCCAGGTAGACACCGGCCATGATGCCGATCGGCGTGCCCACGAAGGTGGCCAAACCGACCATCACCACCGAGCCGTAGATCGCGTTGGCGATACCACCGTCTTCGTTGGGCGGCGGCGTCATTTCGGTGAACAGCGTGATGCTCAAACCGCCGATGCCGAGGCGAACGGTTTCCCACAGAATCCAGACCAGCCAGAACACACCGAAGGCCATCGCGGCGAGCGACAGGGTCAGTGCGATCTGGTTGGTGCGCTTGCGGCTGGCGTAACGCGCTTCGCGAACTTTGTCGAGTTCGGCCGCGGCAATGAGTGCTTGCGACGTGCTCATGAACGTGCTCCTTCGCTCTTCTTCAGACGGTTGAGCAGCAATTTGGACAGGGTCAGGACCACAAAGGTAATGAAGAACAGTACCAGGCCCAGATAGATCAGCGATGCCTGGTGCAGGCCCTCGCCCGCTTCGGCAAACTCGTTCGCCAGCGCGGAGGTGATGCTGTTGGCCGCTTCGAACACCGACAGGGAGTTGAGTTGGTTCATATTGCCGATCACGAACGTGACCGCCATGGTTTCACCCAGAGCGCGGCCGAGACCCAGCATCACGCCGCCCAGCACGCCGGCCTTGGTGTAGGGAAGGACCACCTTCCAGACCACTTCCCAGGTCGTCGAGCCCAGACCGTAGGCGGACTCCTTGAGCAGCGCGGGGGTGACTTCAAACACATCGCGCATCACCGAGGCGATGAACGGAATGATCATGATCGCGAGGATGATGCCCGCGGAAAGAATACCGATACCCACTGGCGGGCCGGACACCATCGCGCCCAGGTAGGGCACGCCGTTGAACAGCTTTTGCAGCGGCATCTGAACATAGGTGGCCAGAATCGGGCCGAAGACCATCAGACCCCACATACCGTAAACAATCGAGGGCACAGCGGCCAGCAACTCGATGGCGGTACCCAGTGGGCGCTTGAGCCATGCAGGGGACAGCTCGGTCAGAAACAGGGCGATGCCGAAGCTCACCGGCACGGCAATCAACAGGGCAATGAACGAGGTCGCCAGCGTGCCGTAGATCATCACGAGGCCGCCGTACTCGTCCTTCACCGGATCCCAGACGCTGCTGGTGAGAAATCCGAGGCCGTAGGTGTGGATCGAGGGCCATGCGCCGTAAATCAGCGAGCCCAGAATGCCGATCAAAAGCAACAGGGTGAGCACCGCGGCACCGCGTGCACACCAGCCAAAAATGCGATCGATGAGAGCGCCAGTCATAGGAGAAGTCCGTGGAGGAGGTGTTTGTTTCGACACTCGCTCTGCACTCTTCAGGGAAGAATTTTGGTTGTTCACGGGCAGCGTTGTTGACACGTCGGTTACCTTCGGTAGGTTCAAAGAAACGGGGCCCACTTGCGCGGGCCACCGTTGTGACGATTACTTGACTGCGATGGGCTTGCCTGTACCGTCCTTGATATCGCCCCAGGACTTGTAGATCACGTTCTTCACGCTGTCAGGCATTGGCACGTAGTCCAGGTCACCAGAAGTCTGGTCACCGTTCTTGTACGCCCATTCAAAGAACTTCAGGGTCGTGGCGGCTTGCGCTGGCTTGTCCTGTGCCTTGTGCATCAGGATGAAGGTCGCGCCAGTGATGGGCCATGAGCCGTCACCTGCCTGGTTGGTCAGGACTTGATAGAAGCTCTTGCTCCAGTCAGCACCTGCAGCCGCAGCCTTGAAGGCGGTGTCATCAGGAGCGACATACTTGCCGGCGCTGTTTTGCAGCATGGCGTAGGTCATCTTGTTTTGCTTCACGTAAGCGTACTCGACGTAACCGATCGAGTTGGGCAGACGGCCCACGAACGCTGCGACGCCTTCGTTGCCCTTGCCACCCGCGCCGGTAGGCCAGTTCACTGCCGTGCCTTCGCCGACCTTGTCTTTCCACTCCTGGTTCACCTTGGAGAGGTAATTCGTGAACAGGAAGCTGGTGCCCGAACCGTCAGCGCGACGCACTGGAGCGATGTTGGCATCCGGCAGCTTCACGCCTGGGTTCAGTGCGGTGATCGCTGGATCGTTCCACTTGGTGATCTTGCCCAGGTAGATGTCGCCCAGAACCTGACCGGTCAGCTTGAGCTCACCTGCCTTGATGCCCTGGATGTTCACCACAGGAATCACACCGCCGATGACGGTAGGAAACTGCACCAGACCCTTCTTTTGCAGATCTTCATCCTTCAACGGAGCATCGGATGCGCCGAAGTCGATGGTCTTGGCTTCGATCTGCTTCAGACCGGCGCCGGAGCCTACGGACTGATAGTTGATCTTGATGCCAGTTGCCTTGTTGTAATCAGAAGCCCACTTGGAATACAGGGGAGCTGGGAAGCTGGCACCTGCGCCTGTCGCTTCCGTCTGAGCCATGGCCGAAGACATCGCGCCCATTGCTACCAAACCAGACACCAGTACGCGGATTGCAGTCATTGTCATGAGAGAGACCTCAAGGTTGAACAAAACATGTGATGGAACGAAATGTAGAGGTCCTATATGACAACGACGTGACACATTGGATTTGTCACAAATATTTTTCAGAGGGGAAAGGCGCTGGAACTGTCATAAATCCGTCTTTAAAGGTTCGTAACATAAATTATCTAAAAGTATCAATTCCCTACGGAATTCGACATCATGTGCCCCAATTCCCCCTCCCTCCAACCCATCAACCGCCGGGCTTGGATCAAGCAATCCAGTGCCTGCGGTGCGCTTGCACTCGCGGCATCGACGCTGCCGGCCAGCGTGTTGGCGCAGGGTGAAGGCGCATCGCCGCTGGCCGTCGTGCAGATCGCGGACATGTCGCCGCTGCAGCAGGACATTGGGCGAGATTTCCTGATCGGCTCGCGCACCGCCTGGCAGGAGTTCAACGCCAAGGGCGGCATCAAAGGCAAACCGGTTCAACACATCGTTCTGGAAACCGACGGCAGCGCCAAAGCCCTGCAGTCCGCCTGGCAATCGGCGATGGCCAACTCGGCCTGCGTGGCGCTCAGCGGCTGTGTCGGCGACTCCGCCGCCGTGGCGACCGCGACCCTGCAGCGCTCGGCTGGCAATGGAGCCAACGCCCTGCCCCTCGTCGCGCCCTGGCTGCATCGCCAATGGGTGGACAACCACAACTCGGTGTTCCGCGTGTTTCCGGACTATCAGGCGCAGATCACCCACGCGTTGAAATCGCTGGCGGTGATGGGCGTCAAGCAGGCGGGCGTCGTCTACGCCACGCCCGCGCTGCAGCAGCAACTGAGCGAAACCCTGGAACTCGCGGGGCGCGCGGAAGGCCTGAAGCTGCAGGTGGTGCCCGTCAACCAGCGCCCCACTTCGCCCCCGCCGCTGATCCTGTTCATCGGAGGAACCCCCGAGCTGCACGCGTTTGCGAACCAGATGGGCGTGCCCAAGGGTTCGCACTGCTACCTGATCGCGCTGGCCGACGTGAATCTGCAGGTGCTCACCCAACTCGGCGGCGTGCCGCGCAATATCTCGGTCGTGGTCACGCAGCCCGTGCCATTGGTGAATGCGGGCCTGCCGGTCGTGCGCAGTTACCGCACGGCGCTGGGCAAATTTTTCGACGAGCCG
>CALMCS010000379.1 GCA_937862875.1 uncultured Comamonadaceae bacterium | reverse complement strand
ATTTAGCACGCCTGTATCCCTTCATCAAGTTGAAGCTCCGGATGATCATAAGAATAGCTCAAGGGCCGGAAGCACCATTTTTCGTAAGCTCCTCGACTCCGCGTGTGGGAGGGTGAATGGCGGCCCGTGCGAGCGCCTTGAGCAAGCCTCACATGTTGGGTGACGAAATCTCGTTTGCACTTGGCTGCGGTGCCCCCTAAGCTATTCGCATGCATCAGTTGCCTCCAGCCCAACCCGGAATGCGAGAGTCCGAGGTCGAAACGCCTGCCTTGATCCTCGATCTCGACGCATTCGAATTCAATCTCGACACAATGGCGCGCATGGTGGCAGGAGTCAGCGCCAGGCTTCGTCCGCATGCGAAGACGCACAAATCCCCCGTCGTGGCGAACCTGCAGATGCGCCGCGGCGCCATTGGCCAGTGCGTGCAGAAAGTCGCGGAAGCGGAGGTCATGGCTTGGGGAGGTGTGGAAGACATCCTGGTGACCAACCAGATCGTCGATCCGCGCAAGCTTGCCAGGCTTGCCGCCCTGTCCCGGATAGCGCAAGTTGCCCTTTGCGTTGACAGCCCTGAGCACGTTTCGCTGCTGGAAGCTGCTGCTCGGACTGCCGGCGTCAGGATGTCCGTCCTCGTGGAAATCGACGTCGGCTCTCGCCGCTGCGGCGTGCCTGCGGGAGAGGAGGCCGTCGGGCTTGCGAGGCTTATCGCAGGCTCGCGCCACCTCGCCTTCGCGGGACTCCAGGCCTATCACGGCGCAGCGCAGCACTTGCGCAGTGCAGTCGAGCGGCGCGAGGCCATCGGCAAGGCTATTGCCGCTTGCGAACGAACCGTCGAAGGACTGAGCCGGGCGCGCATTCCCTGCGGGATCGTCTCCGGCGCCGGGACGGGGACGTTTGAGCTGGAAGCCGCGTCGGGCGTCTATACCGAGCTCCAGGCCGGCAGCTATTGCTTCATGGACGGCGACTATGCGGCCAACCTCCAGGAAGATGGTCAGCCATTCCGCACCTTCAGGCAATCCTTGTTCGTCCTAGCCTCCGTCATGAGCACCGCCAGGCCGGGGCTGGCGGTGCTGGACGCGGGGCACAAGGCCGTCGCCATCGAAAGAGGGCTACCGACCGTGTGGCAGCAACCAGATTTGCGCATTGTTTCGGCGGCGGACGAGCATGCGCGGATGGAGTATCCCGCAGGCCGCGCAACGCCAGAGATCGGGGAAAGACTGCGACTTATCCCCGGACACTGCGATCCCACGGTTGACCGTTTCGACTGGTATGTCTGCGTCAGGGCGGGCCGAGTGGAAAGCGTCTGGCCTATCACCGCCCGTGGAGGCATGCAATGAACACCAGCGGGGATACGGGCTGCCTCACCTTTTATCTGAGCTGCTGCGAAAGAGCAGTGCGC
>CALMCS010000378.1 GCA_937862875.1 uncultured Comamonadaceae bacterium | reverse complement strand
CGTCCATCCGCGAAACCACGGGAAGGCGGCTGCACCGCTTCTCGTGGATCAACGAATGGAAGGAGCTGGCCGACGCCCGCGGCACGCCGCTGGGGCTGGAGCTGATCCTGCCCGACTGGTTCTATGCGGGCGTGCTCGACGCCGCCCTGGTGCTGACCATCGACCCGGCGTATTTCCGGCTGACGGGTGGCATCGAGCGCTGGCTGTACCGGCTGGTGCGCAAGCACGGCGGGCGGCAGCCGGGGGGCTGGCAGTTCGATTTCCAGCACCTGTACCGCAAATCGGGCAGCGTGGCGCGGTACTACGACTTCGCCGCCGACCTGCGGATGCTGGTGGCACGGCAAGCCCTGCCGGGTTATCTGCTGGGCATCGAGTATGTTTCCTACCTGCCTTCGCCGCTGCTGACGTTCCGGCCCGTGCCGGCCACGGCACGGGGATAACTGCGGCAAAGCCTGTGGACGGGCTCGTGCTATCAGGCAACGAGAGTCTCGTGCTATCAGGCAACGAATCCTCGTGCTATCAGGCAACAAAATCGCCCGCAAACCCAATGCTGGCGAGGGTTTCGTACTCTCCTAACTTCCCTAACTTAAATTCTCTAACTTTTAGTAGAAGCGCCGCGCCACGGTGGACAACCACTCCGCGGCCAGCAACGCAGCGGCAACAGCCGGGCTTTCCAACACGGAGGGCCAGGCCATGATCGTTGCTCTGCTCAACCAGAAAGGCGGCGTGGGCAAGACCACGCTCGCCACCCACATCGCCGGCGAGCTGGCGATGCGCGGGCAGTCGGTCATCCTGCTGGATGCCGACCCGCAAGGCTCCGCGCTGGACTGGACGCAGCGCCGCAGCCAGCAAGGTTTGCCAAGGCTGTTCAGCGCCGTGGGCCTCGCACGCGAAACGCTGCACCAGGAAGCGCCAGAACTCGCCAGGCGGGCCGATCACGTCGTCATCGACGGGCCACCCAGGATCGCTGCCTTGGCGCGCTCCGCGCTGCTGGCGGCCGAGCGGGTGCTGATCCCGGTGCAGCCCAGCCCCTACGACCTGTGGGCCAGCGCCGAGATGGTGGCGCTGATCCGCGAGGCGCAGGTGTTCCGGCCTGCGCTGCGCGCGGCCTTCGTCATCAACCGGCGCGTGAGCACCACCGTGATCGGACGCGAGGCCCGCGGCGCGCTGGCCGAGCAGCCGCTTCCTGCGCTGCGCGCGGAAGTGCATCAGCGCATCGTGTTCGCCGACAGCGTGGCCGCTGGCCGGCTTGCACGCGAGACGGCGCCCGACAGCGCCGCCGCGCGCGAAATCACCGCGCTGGTCGATGAACTGCTGCGGTGGCCGTCATGAGCACTCCTGCCAGCAAGCGCACGGGCAAGCGCATCGGCATCGGCGCTCGCCCGCCCGCGAATCCGCACGCCGAGGCGTGGATTCGCCAGGGCAGTGCCGATGACCTCCAGAAAGGCGACCTCTACACGGCCCGCCTGACCCTCGACATCACGCCCGCCATGCGGGCGCGCATCAAGGTATCGGCCTTCACGCAAGGCGTGACGGTGGCCGATCTGTTGCGCGCGCTGCTGGAGCGGGAATTCCCGGAGAAGTCCTCATGAACACACCCGCCTCGACGGCTTCGGCACCGCCGTCCATCCCGCCTGTCGGCGTGGCCGACGGCGTACCGCTGACGCGCGTTGCGCTCGCATACATCGACCAACGCTTCGACCTCTACCTGCGCTTCGGTGATCCTGCCCGCATCATCCGGTTCGACCGCTGGCGCCGCTGCGCGGTGTTCACGCCGAATGCGGTTCTCTGCCGCATCCGCTGGCAGGCCAACGACTACGGCACGATCCGCTGGCAGCTCATGGTGATGCAGGCGTGCATGCCGATGGATGGCGCGCAGCGCATCTCCGGCGTGCAACCTGGCGCGCGCCTCTTGCTGCACGCCGAGGGTGAGCAATCGGTGCGTGCCGTGCTGGCGCGCATCGACGCCATCGAGGCGCTGGGCATCACGCCTGTCGGCGTCTCGCCCGCGTACTGGCGCACGCTCGCCAACCGGCTCGCAGCGCACTTGCCGCTGCCCGAATACACCGCCGAGCGGCACGCCGCCTGGCTGGCCGGGAGGGCGCTGCCATGACCGCAGTTTCCACTTCCGGCACCGCGCCGCACCCTCGCTTGCGCGTGCGCGCTCGCCTCGTGCTGGCGGGCCTGTCCGCCTGCGGCCTCGCTGCGCTGGCCTGGGCGTCCTTCGTGCATCCGCTGCCGCGCCTGATCTACAACCCGTCCGACAGCGTGGCGGTCGGCTGGTATCGCGTCGATCCGCTCGACCCTCGCGCCAGCTCGCCACCACGTCCGTTGTCCGTGGGCAGCATCGTGCTGGTGCCGCTGCCTGCCGAGGCTGCCGCGCTCGCTGCGCAGCGCGGCTACCTGCCGACGCGCATTCCTCTGCTCAAGCGCGTGGGCGCGGTGGCGCCGCAAGAGGTGTGCATCGCTGACGGCAAAGTCCGCATCGACGGCGTGCCTTCAGCCGCCGTGCTGTCTGCCGATCGCTGGGGCCGGCCGCTGCCATCCTGGCAGCAATGCCACCGCTTGCGGCATGGCGAGCTGTTCCTCCTCAGTGTGACCAATCCGGCGTCGTTCGATAGCCGGTATTTCGGGCCGGTCAGCGCAGCTTCCGTGATCGGCGTTGCGCGCCCCGTCTGGCTGGAGTCGCGCCCATGATGGCCACCGATTCGCTGCGCATCATCGTGCTATCGGGCGTGTCGTTCTGCTGGCCGTTGTCATGTCGTCGCGCGTGCAGTGCGAGCGCATCCGCGCTGCACTTCGCGCTGCCTCCGGCGCAGCCGTCCCACGTGCAGGCGTCTTGCCTCGAACACGGCTGGCCTGCGGCCATTGCCGTGTTCGCCGGTGCGCTGGCTGCTGGTGCAGCCTTGCCACCGGGCCGCAGTTGCCGGGATCGAGAACCTGGGGGACAGGGGGAGGCAAATGCGGAAGGCAAGACAAAAGGGGGCGGCACCTGTCGGCCCGCAAAGCCAGTCTGCACGTGGGGGTGGCGCGGCACGGCGCGGCTTCGCCGC
>CALMCS010000377.1 GCA_937862875.1 uncultured Comamonadaceae bacterium | reverse complement strand
AAAACCCGGGCTCAGGACCCGGGTTTTTTGGGGTATCCGGATTTGAGTGTGTTTCCGACCCATGAACAGGCTCGGCGTCATCTTGGCGTAAAACCGGATTTTGTTGTTGCATTCCGTGTCGTGTCTATGTATCATTAAACCGGATTTTGATGTGGGAGAACCATCATGCATGCAGTCGTCGCACCGCCGTCCGTTCCGGTCGGCAAGATCAAGAGCTTCGGACCCTTCGGACCGAAGTACGAAGTAGGTCAGGCCCTTCGCCAGTTGGATGACGGCGACTGGATGATCGAGGTCACGATGGTCGAGACGGGTGAGAAGGCGGAGTACCGCTGGACCCATCTGTCCGATGACCCGGAGGCGCACTGATGTACGCAGTGGCTTTCGACCTGGTGGTCGCCGAAACAGAGAAGCATCACCCCAAGGGCGTGACTCAGGCATACACCGAGATAGGCGCGGTGCTCGGCGAGCACGGCTTTCGGCGCGTGCAAGGCAGTCTCTACGTGACCGAGAACGAGGACATGGCAAACCTGTTTCTTGCCATCCAGGCGCTTCGCGCCAAGACGTGGTTTCCGAAGTCGGTGCGCGACATTCGTGCCTTCCGCATCGAACAGTGGTCAGACTTCACCTCTGTGGTGAAGTCATGACGCTTCCCGCCCTTATGGGCAAATAGAGGCGGGGGTGACGGTGTTGGTAGCACCGGCCCCCTGACCATCATCAACCTGACTTGGAGATTGACCATGGCTAACAACACTTTACACACTTGTACCTGCCCGCGCTGCAACAGCGCAGGCCGATCTGTGGCGGCGATGAACTACGCGGAAACGCAGCGATGGGATAAACGCGGAACCTTTAGCGGTTCAGGCGTGGGCATCGGAACCGGAGGTATTGGCATTGGGTTCGGTGGCGGCACTTACTCTGAGCATGGGGAGCAACAAACTAAACGGGCCGACGTATTTGAGGAACCCGCTCGGTTTGCGAAGCCCGTTCTTGGTGTTGTGGTTTTCGGAATGATTGTGATGGCCGCATATTCGTCAGCTCCTGGCATTCTTGGTGACATGGCAACCAGTTCAGGAGCTGACCCAATGAGCGAGTTGTCCAGCAGCTTGATGCCGGTTCTCGCTGTCGTCGCGCCTGTCGTTGCGCTATTGATCGGCGGCATGGCGGTCATGACGGCTTTGCGAAATCAAAAGGAAGAAGATCGGCTTAACAAAGAGGTTTGGCCGAAGCAGGTTCATCGCTACAACCAACTGCGTTATTGCGAGCATTGCCACATTCTCTTTGACGCACAAGGCCGCTCTGCTGACGGTAGTGAGATGGGCTTCTCGCAAATGATGGCTTATCTCGACTAACCAAGCGATCAGTGCATTGTCCAGTCGGCGTCTCTGCGAGCCTACTGGGCAATCTGGCCTGAGGGATTTTCATGAATCGAATGATCTTTTCTTCGTGGCGGATTTCTCCGCTAACTGCCGTAGTGGCTTTAGCACTCGTTTGGCTCTTTTCCTGGCTTGGCCTCAAGCTGGCGAAATACAACTATCCCGACTCGCTGACCAGCGCCAAGGACGTGCCGGGCTGGATGGTCGATGGCCATTTCGGCACCTTCACCGATGCGGACATGCTCGCGCTGCGCGGTGGACAGTGCAGCCATGATCCGATCTTTGTCCGTCCAAAGGACGATGGCACCGCCGTGCTGACCTGCGGTATTCCGGCTCAGCCTGGACCTGTCCGGCTGTTCGTCGTCGATGTGCTTGATCCGAATGGTATCTATAGACGGAACCGCTAATTCGTGCCCACGAACATCCTGAACCTCCCCGACTACAAAGTGGTGCGGGTCGAGGAATCCGACCACGATTACCACGTCTACGCCGAAGTCTCGAACCTGCCTGGCGTCTGCTCGGCTTGCCGGTCTGACAAGCTGATCGGCCACGGCCGCAATGAGCAGGTCATCCGTGATTTGCCCACGCATGGCAAGCGGCTGGCCATCTACGTGGACACCCGCCGCTGGCGTTGCCAGTCCTGCGGCAAGACCTTCATGGAGGCGCTGCCCGCCGTCAACGCCAAGCGCGAGATGACCGACCGGCTGGTGAAGTGGATCGGCCAGCAGAGCTTGAAGCGGACGTTTGCCAGCATCGCCGACGACACCGGTCTGGACGAGAAGACCATCCGCAACATCTTCCGCGACTACATCAACGAGTTGGAGGCCGAGTTCCGCTTCGAGACGCCGAAGTGGATGGGCATCGACGAAATCCACCTCATCAAGCCGCGCTGCGTCATCAGCAACATCCGCAACAACACCATCATCGACATGCTCCCGAACCGGGACAAGAAGACGGTGGTTAACTACCTCTACAACCTGCAAGGGAAGTCGGAGGTGCAGTACGTAGCGATGGACATGTGGACGCCGTACCGCGATGCCGTCCAGGCAGTCATTCCGGACGCCCGGATCGTCATCGACAAGTTCCACGTTGTCAGGATGGCGAATGACGCCGTAGAGAGGGTCCGGAAGTCCCTGCGCGAGCAACTGACGCCCAAGCAGCGCCGTGGCCTCATGCACGACCGCTTCGTGCTCTTGAAGCGCGAGCGCGACCTGAACGACCGGGAACGGCTGCTGCTGGACGGCTGGACGAAGAACTATCCCGAACTGGGAGCGGCGTACAGGCTCAAGGAAGGCTTCTATGCCATCTATGAGGGGTCAGGTAGCCCCGAGGCCGCCATAGCGGCCTATGAGGCTTGGAACAAGGCGGTGGTGCCTGAAGTGCGGGATGCCTTCGGCGACCTGATCCGGGCCTTCACCAACTGGCAGCCGTGGATTCTCAACTACTTCGAGCACCCCGTCACCAACGCCTACACCGAGTCGCTGAACTCACTGATCCGCGTCATGAACCGGCTGGGGCGCGGCTACAGCTTCGAGGCGCTGCGGGCCAAGATTCTCTTCACCGAGGGCGCGCACAAGCACAAGCTCAGCCGCCCAAAGTTTGAGCGGCGGCGCGAGCCTGAATTGGCCGTGGCGGAAGAGGTCATGGGCTACGGCGTACCGGGTGACGCGATGGGCTACGACCTGCCACCGTGGCACTTCGGAAAGGCGGTTCTGACGCCGCACCCACACGAACCACCAGGGCCACCAAAGAACTACGGGGCCGACATAAACACACTGATCGAGCTACTGGAATCTGGACGGCTGTGAGCCTTCAAACACAGCCAAATCCGGATAGCCCTCTTTTCTTCTGCGAGCCATACAACATCCTGAAAAACAAAGCGCCGCATCAAGGGGTCTCCTCGTTTTCAGTGCAATAAGTGACGGTACGAAAAGCTAGCACT
>CALMCS010000376.1 GCA_937862875.1 uncultured Comamonadaceae bacterium | reverse complement strand
TCATCCAGCACATGGTCTTCGCGCACATAGGCGTGAGCGAGCACGTAGTCGCCCAATTGCTGACTGTTGCGCAGACCCGCACAGTGGCCCAGCATCATCCATGCATGCGGACGCAGCACGGCGATGTGGTCGGTGATGGTCTTGGCATTGGCCGGGCCTACGCCGATGTTCACCATCGTGATGCCGCTGCCGTCGGCCCGCACCAGATGGTAGGCGGGCATCTGCGGCAGGCGCGGCGGTGCAACGCCCAATTCGTCGCCCGGTTTGGTGGACAGACCGACGCGGCGCTTGACCACGTTGCCGGGCTCGATGAACGCGATGTATTCGCTGTCTTCCTTGGCCATCTCGGCCTGGCCCAGACGCACGAATTCGTCGATGTAGAACTGGTAGTTGGTGAACAGCACAAAGTTCTGGAACCACTCGGGCTGCGTGCCCGTGTAGTGGCGCAGGCGGTGCAGCGAGTAATCCACGCGCGGCGCGGTGAACAGGGACAGCGGCTGGGCCTCACCGGGTTTGGCTTCCCAGGTGCCGTTGGCGATGCCGTCGTCCATGGCGCTCAGATCGGGCAGGTCGAACACGTCGCGCATCAGCATGCGGCGCTGGGGCGTGAGCGAACCTTCGATGTGATCGTGTTCGGTAAACGAGAAGTGGATCGGGATCGGCTGGGTGCTCAGCCCGACTTCGATCTCGATGCCGTGGCTGGCGCGCAGCAGCTTGAACTGCTCGAGGTAGTAGTTGGCAAACAGATCGGGGCGCGTGAGCGTGGTCTCGAAGCGGCCCGGGCCCTCCACGAAGCCATACGCAAACGGCGAGGGCTCGCGCGACACGGTGGTCGTCTGCACTCGCACGAATGGGTAGTAAGCGCGCACATGGGCGGCCGGCGTCTCCCCTGCCACAAAGCGCTGCATCGCATCGCGCAGGAGGTTGATCTGCTGTTGATAAATGCGTTGCACCTGCGCCAAAGCGTCGGCCGGATCAGAGTGCAGCGTCGGTTCTGTGAACATGGGTATGGATGACATATGCCTATTGTCCACAGTCGGGTGACATCTGCATGGCTCCCGCATTTTTACGGAGTGGTTGTTGTGGAATTACCGACGAAATGTGCGTGTCCCAACGCATTGCTCGATGCTGGCGATAATCACGCCCATGTCGAAAGCGCCCGAAACCCCCCAGTCCGCCGCAGTGGCATCTGTGCCAGAGTGGATGACGCCCACCAAGCTGCTGCGCGTGTCCGTTGGTGTAGCGGTGCTCACCATCGTGCTCAAAACCGCTGCCTGGTGGGTGACCGGATCCGTCGGCATGCTGTCCGATGCGCTGGAGTCTTTCGTCAATCTGGCGGGTGCCGTCTTTGCGCTGGCCATGGTGACCATCGCGAGTCGCCCGGCGGACGACGATCATCCTTATGGTCATCACAAGGCGGAATTCTTCTCGTCCGGTTTCGAAGGCATTCTGATCATCGGCGCGAGCATTGCGATTCTCTGGGCGTCGGTGTCGCGCCTGATGAATCCGCAGGCGATCGAGCAAATCGGCTGGGGTGCGGTGCTGTTGATACTCAGCAGCGTGTGCAACGGCGTGCTGGCCTGGTACATGCTGCGCGCCGCCCGCGTGCACCATTCCAAGGCGCTCGAGGGCGATGCGCGCCATCTGTTCACCGATGTGTGGACCTCGGCCGGCGTGCTGATCGGCATGGTGGGCGCGGTGCTCACGGGCTGGCACTGGCTCGACGCGGTGGTCGCCATTCTGGTGGCGCTGAACATCTTGCGCGAGGGCTGGTCGATGCTGTGGGAATCCTCGCAGGCGCTGATGGACGAAACGCTGCCGCCCGAGCAACTGCAGCGCATGCAACTCATCCTCGACGAGCACAGCGCGCGCAACAACGGCGCAGTCCACTTCGACAGCCTGATTTCGCGCCGCGCAGGCAGCCGCAATTTTGCCGATCTGCACATGCATGTCCCGGCAGAATGGACCCTCGGCCGCGCCGCGCAACTGCGCACGGATGTGGAAACCGCACTCATGCAGGCCGTACCCAATCTGCGCGCCATCATCGAAATCCTGCCCCTCGGACAGGACACGGCGTTCGAAACCGCAGAAGCCATCAAGGAAAAAGAAGGAAGTCCTCAGTGATCAGCGTATTGCAACGCGTGCGACAAGCGCGTGTGGAAGTGTCCGGCGAGATCGTCGGCCAGATTGAACAAGGCCTGCTGGTACTGCTCTGCGCAGAACAGGGCGATACCGAAAAAGAAGCCGACAAGCTGTTGGCCAAGATGCTGAAATTGCGCATCTTCAGCGACGACGCGGGAAAAATGAACCTCAGCGTGCAGGACGTAGGTGGCGGCCTGCTGGTCGTGAGCCAATTCACGCTGGCGGCCGACACCAAAGGCGGCAACCGCCCGAGCTTCACCGGTGCCGCAGCGCCAGACGAGGGTCGGCGCCTGTACGACTATTTTGTGGCGGAGGCGAAAGCGGCACACCCGGTGGTTCAGACAGGGCAGTTTGCGGCGGATATGCAGGTGCATCTGGTGAACGATGGACCGGTAACGATTCCGATGACGATGCGGGCGCAGTAAGCCGCTTGGATGGATCGATGATCTTGGCGCAGACGATCTGTTTGGCCAATCTGAGACCGCGATGGCGACCGCGTAGCGTCAATGCGGTCATCGATTCATTTGCGTTGTCCGTGCAATGTGCCCAACGGGCTGTGATTCTCAGTTGAATGCTCTATTTGCAGGCGCTTTGCTCGAGCTTTATTCTCACCACCCCTGTTGTTGGGAGTAACACGTCTTTTCCACTCATTGCCGAATAGGTCCAAAATATCAAAATTGGATTTCTCTCTAGTATTTTGCAATAGCTGCTGATCCGATGGCGTATGTGGATTTTTTCTGTGACTTGTGCTTGCGGGGGTACGGTGATGATTCTGGGGTCACTTCCTAATGGAAGACCCATTGGAATCATTGCAAGATCATCTGAATCTGAGAAGGCGTAGAGATTGATGCCTCTGATAAGTAGTGAGGCTGGCATTTCATCATTCCTGATCTTGAACTCCGTTTGAGATTCATTTTTCAAAGTTGTTGAAATATCTCCACTCTCTATGCTGAGGGTTAAGGAATAATTCAAGTGCTTTGGTGTTTGAATTTCCTCTGATAGGACGGGTGATGATGCGAATGCAAGAGCTTGAATGCTTGTGAGCAATGCTATTTTGGAGCTGTTCATTTTGATTTGGATATGTTTCCGCATTTACTCTTGAAAGTCCATGCTTGGTAATTTCAATAGCTGTTTCAATATGAATTGGCTTGCATTCGATTGGCGGATTTTTTA
>CALMCS010000375.1 GCA_937862875.1 uncultured Comamonadaceae bacterium | reverse complement strand
AGACCCAGCAAATGCTGCTGGACGCTGCGCTGGGGGAATTTGCCGAGAACGGGCTGGCGGGGGCACGAATTGACCGGATCGCGGCGGCTGCAGGCATCAGCAAGCCGATGCTTTATGTCCATTTCGGGGACAAGGAGGCTCTCTTCGACGCCGTGCTCAGCCGGGAAATCCTCGCCGCGGCGCAGGACGAGCGCTTCGATGCGGACGATCTTCCCGGCTATGCGGGGCGCACCTACGATTTGCTCACCGAGCGGCCGCACCTATGGCGGCTCATGACCTGGTTCCACCTGGAGCGAGGCCAAGAAGTGCTCCTGCTCCCCGCCGGTCACAGCGTACTGGAAGCCAAACATGCGGCCATCACCGCTGCCCAGGCGGAAGGACGCATCACAGCGGATTTCACGCCTGATGAGATCGTGCGACTGGTAGCGACGATCGTGCAAACGTGGTGCATGGCACCGGCGGCGAGGGATTCGCAGGAGCACGAGGCGCGCAGACGGGCGATTCAGTTGGCGATTGCGCGGATGCTTTCGCCTGGCAAATCCCCTCTCCAGCGCGGGAAAATAGTTGACGCCTCGCGCTGAACGCCCGGACAAGGAAGTGCTACTTGGCACGGGAGGACGACATTCAGGCGCGACGTGGCCATCGGTCCCACAGCCATTCGTCAGACATCCGAACCCAGTGCGACCTGGCAACGCACATGAAGAAGCAGAGTGCGTTGGCGCAATCAGCGTCCGGTCGTGGGTCGTGCTGGAAGGGGGTTAAGCCGAGACCGTGATGACGCGCGGGTCGCCACGCCCCTGCACGGCCGCCCACTCCTCGGCGCTCAGCAAGCTCTGCGGATCGACACCGAGCCCTTGAGCGGCCTCCGCCGCGACGTGCGCCCACGTGCAACGGTTCGCGAACAGCATGCCGGCCACATCGAGTGTCCCGCCGCGCGCCTGGTAGCCCAAGGCACGGGTCTGCCGCGCCCCTGTATCGATCCGACGCATCAGGCCCAGCGTCGGCTCGGGTCGCATGTGCGAGACGATGACGCGCACGGCGGCAGTCTCCGGGAACAGGGCGCGCAAGGCCTGGTCGCCGGCCACAAAGTCCTGCTCGCGTTCGTCGCGGGGTGCTCTGAAGCGGCCCGGCTCGATGACGCAGGTCACTGCGGTCCGATGTCCAGCGGCTTCGAGGCGCCGCGCCGCAAGCAGGGCCTGCTGTAGCTGGTATGCGCCGATGGCAACCAGCAACACGTCGGGGGCGTCGCAGGGCTTCACCACCCAACCACCCTGATCGACCAAGCGTTCGGCCTGCTCGGCACTCAACTGGCTGGCGACGGCCCGCTTGGGAACGACCAGCGTCCAGAACTGGCCATGCGAGGCGTAGGCCGCGCGCAGCGCCGCAACGGCACTGTTGGCATCGACCGGGAACAACACGCGCGAGGTGTCGGACATTTCGCCCAACAGCGCTTCGGCCAGCGTCGGATCCTGGTGCGACTGCTCGTTCTTGCCGTTCTCCCAGGTGTGGGACGTCGCAACCGTGACCACCGACAGCCATCCGGGTGGTGTGCCTGCCTGCGCCTGATGTCGCGCGAACAGGATTTCCTGGCGCAGCGCGCCCAGCATCTTGACGGCAAATGCCTCGTAAGAGACGACCAAGTTGATGCCGCCCTTGTTGCCCAGCGCCGCGCTGACCACCGCTTCTTCGTTGAGCGCCGTGATCACGGCGCCATCGACGGCCTCCGCCAGGCCCGGTTCGGGCGTGAAGACGCGGTGTTTGAGCAGGTCCAATGTCTGGCCCATGCGGTTGCTGCGCAGCTCGTCCGGATTGCCTACCCGCGGACGCAGCTGTGGGTTGGCTTGGACGAGGGCCGCGAAGGCTCCGTCGAGTGCCGCCATTGGCGAGACCTCGCCCTGGCCCGCAACATGCCACTGCGGAACCGGAAGTCTGGGGGCCGCCACCTGGCGGTGCGCCAGGGCATGGTCCCGCTCCAGGGGACGATGCTGCACTTCGTGCCGGCGCAGTAGTGCGACCGCTTCGTCGAGTTCGTGCGACGGCACGAAGAGAGCGCGAGCACCCTCGTTGAACTGCTGAAGCGCTATCTGGTCGA
>CALMCS010000374.1 GCA_937862875.1 uncultured Comamonadaceae bacterium | reverse complement strand
CAAGGCATCGCAACAACGCATAGCGCCCTATATCGTCATCTCAAGACGAAGACTGCCAACCAACGAACAGAAAAAAAGTTCGTCACAAGGCAGGTTCAAGCCCGCAAAGAGAATCAAGAGCAGCAATAAAAAAAGGCCTGGGGTTCAGGCCTTGGGATCTGGAAGAAGACAGGCTTCTGCGATCTGTAGGTTGTTATCTTTGGCGAAGCTGAGTACAAAATCCCAAGCCATGGGCTCGTGCGCTTGCAGGTCGCGGTTGACGACCACGCATTTCACGCCGTTCACATTGGTTGGAACACACCACGGCGAATAGCTGAGGTGGCTGCCCGGGATTGCACCCCCGGGTCGAAATTGACTCATCACGCCCGCCAGCCGTTCAGCCCAGTCACTGGGCCGGAAGGTCTTCCCCTCTTGGGTAATACCTTGAATAAAGACTTCTTTTGCGTCGGGAGAAACCATCGGTGAGGTGTCGTGAATTGTGAGACATGGCATCGTGTACCACGTGGGTTTGATTCTAACTCTTATATAAGAGACAAGACTGAATGACCTTGAAAAGCCCCAGTGGCATGGTCTGGATGCCCTCATCCGCGCCCCTGCCCGGCCCACACCCTAACGTGTGCGCATGACAGTGATGCGCAATCTTCAACGAAGAAGTCTTGCCATGCCCCTAGAATCACCTTTCGCTTCGCTGATGGTAGTCAGCAAGTGAGTCGGTAAATTAGTTAGTTAGTAGCTAAATAAGTCAGTCCGTCAGTTCGTTAGTAGACCCGTTTTTTTGTTTGTTTGCTTCTCAGCAATGTCAGGAGATTTCCGCATGACCGCTTTCGCCCCTGCAGCCTCGTCCCACGTGATGAACACCTATGGCCGCGTACCAATCGCTCTGGAGCGAGGCCAAGGCGTGCGAGTGTGGGACGTGAACGGCAAGGAATACCTCGACGGTCTCGCGGGCATCGCCGTGAACACGCTCGGCCACAACCACCCCAAGTTTGTGCCCGCGCTGCAGGAACAGCTCACCAAGCTGATCCACACCTCCAACTACTACAACGTTCCTGGCCAGGAAGTGCTCGCTCAACTGTTGACCGAACGCTCCCACATGGACAACGTGTTCTTCTGCAGCACCGGCCTCGAAGCCAATGAAGCCGCCATCAAGATCGCCCGCAAGTACGGCGTGGACAAAGGCATCGCCACTCCCGTGATCGTCGTGTACGAGCACGCATTCCACGGCCGCTCGATCGCCACCATGACCGCGACCGCCAACGAAAAAATCCGCAACGGCTTCGGTCCGCTGCTCGATGGCTTCCTGCGCGTGCCCGTCAACGACATCGAGGCCCTGAAAAAAGCCACCGCCGGCAACCCCAACATCGTCGGCGTGATGATGGAGCCCATCCAGGGCGAAGGCGGCCTGCACCCCATGCGTGCCGACTACATGAAGCAAGTGCGCGAGCTGTGCGATGCCAACGAATGGCTGATGATCCTGGACGAAGTCCAGGCCGGCATGGGCCGCACCGGCAAGTGGTTTGCACACCAATGGGCCGGCATCGTGCCTGACGTGATGACCCTGGCCAAGGGCCTCGGCTCCGGCGTGCCAATCGGCGCGGTCGTCGCTCGCGGCAAGGCCGCCAAGGTGCTGCAACCCGGCAACCACGGCTCGACCTTCGGTGGCAATCCACTCGCCATGCGTGCCGGTGTCGAAACCATCCGCATCATGGAAGAAGACCAACTGATGCAGAACGCCGCCGACGTCGGCGAACACCTGAAGCAAGCGCTGAAGACCGCCTTCGCCGACACTCCACAAGTGCTCGACGTGCGCGGCCAGGGCCTGATGATCGGCGTCGAACTCGATCGCCCCTGCGGTGCCCTGATTGCACGCGGCGCCGAAGAAGCCGCCCTGCTGTTCTCGGTGACCGCCGACACTGTGATCCGCCTCGTGCCAGCACTGATTCTGTCGCGCGCCGAAGCCGACGAAATCGTGGCGCGCCTCGCGCCGCTGGTGAAGAAATTCCTGTCTGAAGGAGCCGCAAAATAATGAAGCACTACCTGCAATTTTTTGATCTGACAGCCGACGAGTACAACTACCTGTTCTCTCGCGCGGCCATCATCAAGGGCAAGTTCAAAAGCTACGAAAAGCACCACACGCTGGCGGACCGCACGCTGGCGATGATTTTCGAAAAGGCCAGCACCCGCACCCGCGTGAGCTTTGAAGCCGGCATGTACCAGCTCGGCGGCAGCGTCGTGCACCTGACCACTGGCGACAGCCAACTGGGCCGCGCCGAGCCGATTGAAGACAGCGCCAAAGTCATCAGCCGCATGACCGACCTGGTGATGATCCGCACGTTCGAGCAGACCAAGATCGAGCGCTTTGCGGCCCATTCGCGCGTACCCGTCATCAACGGGCTGACCAACGAATACC